>JAKPKE010000291.1 GCA_029553855.1 Bacillota bacterium
AAGTAGCTCGGGCTTTCACATATGATAACGTCGCCTTTGTTTATGAATATTTTTGCTGAGAAATCCAGCCCCTGCTGTGAACCGGCCGTTATCAGAATGTCTTTTGCATCTGCCTTAAATCCAAGCTTTGCAGATCTTTTCGCTATTTTTTCCCTGAGAGGCAGATACCCGTCTGTCGCACTATATTGCAGTGATGCCCTTCCATCTTGATCCAATACCTTCATGCAAACCTGCTTCATTTCCTCAATAGGAAAAAGCTCCGGTGCCGGAAGTCCTCCCGCAAAAGATATTATGTCAGGTTGTTCGGTAAGCTTTAGAAGTTCACGGATAGCAGAACCTTTCATGCCTTCCATTCTGTCTGCAAATTTCATTCCCATTACAATAAACACCCCCGTATCATTAGTCCGCCATCTTTAATTTTCCACTCTCCACCTATATATTACATTAAAAGACGACATAATTCCATATGATTAGTTAAATAATTTTATGGCCTCAATTATTTTTTTAAATTCTTGAATTTATTAACAGAACAAAGACCGTATTAATAATACCGATTCTGCAAAAAATACAGTTGTTAAATATTATTATATCGGCTTATGCCAGAACAATAAGGAGGTATAATCATGCGCAACAGTACTACCGGTAATGACCTTGCAGGCAATAAAATGCATACTCACAACCACAGCATTAAATGCAATGTGGACACTTGTTACTATTATGACAATAATTATTGCAGTGCCGGTGAAATTCAAGTAAGTCCCCAGGGTGACGGTGTTGCACATTCAACAGACGGAACTGCATGTACAACCTTTGTAGAATCTACGCAGTAAGAAATACACAGTATTTACTGCGACATGGTGGTTAATCCAAAAAGTATCAAGGCCGGCAAGAGTAAATCAAATTTACCTTTTGCCGGCCTTGCTGCTATACAATGGCCTTTTGCTTCTCCATCATGTCCTTGACCTTCATGAGCCTTACTCTGCTTCCCCTCTCATTCTCGTCAAGCTTCATGGTAATGTATTTCACTGTTTCGATCAGCTGCGGAATCATTACATACTCCAGGGCATTTACCCTGCGTCTTGTCTTCTCAATTTCACTGGACATAAGCTGACATGTCTTTTCTACCTGGGCCAGTTCTATCAGCTTGTCAAAGACCTCCTGCAGGGAGTATATGGCGCCGTCCAGCTCTCCCGAAGTGGTTACAAACCCATAGGGATACAAGCTGGAAGTTTCTTTGTTATCCTCCCTTATCAGATTGAATATGGGAGAGTTGACGCTCATTATATTTACTGTGCGCATCTCCAGCTCTGCCTTCTGAGTAGGATACATTATAGATTCTTCCAGCACTTCGGAAGACATTACCGCCCTGGCGATAAGGAAGTTTTTAAAAGCAACGGTAAGTTCCTCTTCTACGCTCTTCCTCAGTTCCATGTTTCTTTTTACATAATCTATGAACTTTTTCATCAGCTCATCCTGCTTATCCTTCAGGAGCTTATGCCCTCTCTGAGCGGTTTTTAATCTGCCCTTAAGACGTGTAAGCTCCATTCGGGTAGGATTCACATTTAATTTAGCCATAAGCTATGCATCCCCTTTAGGCAGATATTTTTCGATAAACTCATCCCTGACTCTCTTAAGCTCAGCTCTCGGAAGTATGGAAAGAAGCTCCCAGCCGATTGCCAGTGTCTGTTCTATGCTCCTGTCTTCATTGTCTCCCTGGGATACGTATCTTTTTTCAAATTCATCGGAGAATTTGGCAAAAAGCTTATCCGTATCGCTGAGGGCGCCTTCACCTAATATTACCGCCAGTTCTTTTGCTTCCTTGCCCCTTGCATAGGATGCAAAAAGCTGGTTCATTGTATCTGCATGGTCTTCTCTTGTCTTGCCTTTGCCGATACCCTTATCCTTAAGACGGGACAGTGACGGAAGTACGTCTATAGGGGGCATCATGCCCTTCCTGTAAAGCTCTCTGCTGAGTATTATCTGACCCTCCGTAATATAGCCTGTAAGGTCGGGTATCGGATGGGTCTTATCATCCTCAGGCATTGAAAGTATCGGGATCTGGGTTATTGATCCTTTTTTGTCCCTTATTCTTCCTGCTCTTTCGTATATTGTTGCAAGGTCGGTATAAAGATATCCGGGATAACCTCTTCTTCCTGGAACTTCCTTTCTTGCTGCCGATACTTCACGAAGAGCATCACAGTAATTCGTTATATCAGTCATTATTACAAGCACGTGCATATCCTTCTCATATGCAAGATATTCTGCGGCTGTAAGCGCCATACGAGGCGTAGATATACGCTCGATTGCAGGGTCGTTTGCAAGATTCATGAAAAGCACCGCCCTGTCTATTGCACCGGTCCTTTTGAAGTCGGATACAAAATAGTCGGCATCTTCAAAGGTAATACCGATAGCGGCAAACACAACGGCGAATTTGCTTTCCGTACCCAGAACCTTAGCCTGCCTTGCTATTTGTGCGGCAAGCCTTGCGTGAGGCAGACCGGAACCTGAGAAAACAGGCAGCTTCTGTCCTCTGACAAGGGTATTGAGTCCGTCAATGGCGGATACACCCGTCTGTATAAACTCGGAAGGATAGTCCCTTGCGGCAGGGTTTATCGGGTTTCCGTTTATATCATATCTTGCCTCGGGTATGATTTTCGGTCCTCCGTCCTTTGGCCTGCCCAGGCCGTCAAATACTCTTCCCAGCATATCCAGTGAGACCGGAAGCTCAAGGCTGTGGCCTGTGAAGCGTACCTTGCTTTCATAAATGTTTATTCCCTGGGAGCCTTCAAAAAGCTGAACCAGGGCTGTGCTGCCGGAAACCTCCAGCACTCTGCCTCTGCGCTGTTCCCCGCTTTTCATTTCTATTTCAACCAGTTCGTTGAACTTTACTCCCTCGACCTGGTCAACAAACATAAGCGGACCCGCTACTTCTTTAATGGTTTTATATTCCTTCAGCATATCTTATATTCCTCCGTTCGAAAGGGTGGAAGCCACCTGTTTTCTTATGTCAGCTTCCAGAGCATCAAACTCTTCAAGGTTGTTCTCAAGAATCAGCTTAGCCCTTGCTATTTTCTCCCTGACCGGCAGGTTGTCAAGATCCCTGAAAAGCGCACCTTCATTTAATGCCTTTTGTCCTTCATGGTTGAAAATCATTATAGCCTTAAGCATTCTATACTGTTTGTGAATTGAAGTATAGGTGTCAATTTCGTGAAAAGCGTTTTGATGCAGATAGTCCTCTCTTATTGTTTTTGCTACCTCAAGAGTAAACCTGTCCTTCAGTGAAAGGGCGTCTATACCAACCAGCCTTACGATTTCGTTGAGTTCCGCCTCTTCCTGCAGCAGTCTCATGGCCTCTATCCTGAGATCATGCCAGTCGGGCGCCACTTCCTGTTCAAACCATTCGCCCATTCTGTCAAGATATAACGAATAGCTTTGAAGCCAATTTATAGCCGGGAAGTGTCTCCTATAAGCCAATGCAGCATCCAGACCCCAGAAAACTTTAACAATTCTAAGGGTTGCCTGCGTTACAGGCTCCGAAAGGTCTCCTCCCGGAGGAGATACTGCGCCGACAGCGGTTAGAGCGCCTTCCCTGTCTTCGCTTCCTATGCATGTGACCTTGCCTGCTCTTTCATAGAACTCGGCAGCCCTTGAGCCAAGGTATGCGGGGTATCCTTCTTCACCCGGCATTTCCTCAAGACGGCCCGACATTTCACGGAGCGCTTCCGCCCAACGGGAGGTTGAGTCTGCCATCAGGGCTACTGAAAAACCCATGTCCCTGAAGTATTCTCCAATGGTAATACCGGTATAGATACTTGCTTCACGTGCCGCAACCGGCATGTCTGACGTATTTGCAATAAGTACCGTACGCTTCATCAAAGGTTCTCCGGTTTTTGGGTCTTTCAGTTCCGGGAACTCCATCAGAACGTCGGTCATTTCATTTCCACGCTCGCCGCAGCCTATATATACGACTATCTCGGCATCAGCCCACTTTGCAAGCTGGTGCTGCACTACTGTCTTACCGCTTCCGAAAGGTCCGGGGATACAAGCTGTGCCGCCTTTTGCCACAGGGAAGAATGTGTCGATAATTCTCTGGCCTGTGGTCATCGGGTTGGATGGAGAAAGCTTTTCCTTATATGGCCTTCCCCTTCTTACCGGCCATTTCTGAAGCATTTGTACGTCTTTTGTTCCGTCCTTGGTCTTTATTTTTGCTATTGTCTCAACTATGGTAAATTCGCCGGAATATATTTCTTCTACAGTTCCTTCTATCCCATAGGGAACCATAATCTTCTGGGCAACTATGGAGGTCTCCTTGACGGTTCCCAATATATCCCCGGCTGTGACAGAATCCCCCTGCTTTGCCACAGGTTCAAAAAGCCACTTCTTTGTTTTATTAAGCTTCTCTACTTCTACTCCTCTTGCGATATGATCGCCGGAAGCACTTCTTACAATGTCAAGAGGTCTCTGAATACCGTCAAAAATCGATTCAATAAGCCCCGGTCCCAGTTCAACGCTTAGCGGTTCCCCGGTAGATACGACCGGTTCCCCGGGTCCTAAGCCTGAAGTTTCCTCATAAACTTGTATGGAAGCCTTATCGCCCCTGATTTCTATGATTTCACCAATAAGCTTTTTATCACTTACACGAACAACGTCATACATTTTAGCATCCTGCATGCCTTCCGCAATGACAAGAGGCCCTGATACTTTTATAATTCTACCCTCGTTCAAGTTAACTCCCTTCTTTCCCGAATAATATATCTGAACCGATGGCTTTCTCTACTGATTTTTTGACGCCTTCTATTCCCAGTCCCAGGGTCCCCCTGTTGTTGGGAATCATGATTATTGCCGGAGTCAAGGAATCCTTGTATTCATTGATTGCCTCATCCAAATCCTTGGCAAGCTGCTCTGTAACAAAGAGCACCGCATACTTTTCTTTTGCCAGCTTGTGAATCAGCCTGTTGGCTTCCCTTATATCGGTGGTCGGAAATACTGATATACCTAAAGCCTTGAATCCAAGTATGGAGTCCTTATCTCCTATAACTCCAATCTTATACATATATATCACGTAGCCTTTCTCTTATCAATTCATTCGGAATCTCATTAATCTTCCCGACCATTATCATCCTGATCATCTTGGTTTCATTCTCCTTAGCCATGAGATAGCCGATCAGGGGCTCGATTCCAAATGCGACATACTTGCCTTTTTTCGCTATTTCAAATATAAAATCGTCAGAAAGCTTCTCGAATTTAGTAAGGGATTTTGTCTTTATATAATTTGATATTCCTTCCTCTACTACCTTTCCGTAATCTCTGAAGGCCAATCTGTCAATCAGTGTTTCAAAAGACTCGTCAAAAACATCATTGAAAAATGCATAATCCAGCTTGCCGTTCATGAGTATTACCTTTTTCAGGAAGTCCCTTCCATAGCCCATTGCCTTTATCCGGACAAGGGATTTGATATTTATCAAATCTATCTGTACCGAGATATAATCCATCAAGAAGCTGTTTTTATTGTCCTTGGCATTTTTATACATAAGGTTATACAGGCACTTATCCAGGGTCACATCGATAAGCTGAGGGTCAGGGTTCACTGTGAAATCCCCAACCGCCTGTTCCACGCATTCTCTGATTATGGGATCCAAATCTCTGAAATCCTTTTCCTTGACCATTTTCTGAAGATGCTGGACAGGTATGGTGCCTATACTGTTCAAAAGTTCATCGTTCTCTTCGCCCAGGTAACTGCTCTTCAACAATGTCTTTATATTATGAATATCATATTTCAATGAGAACAGGTCCGTAAGCTCAGGAACGGGGGATATTTCCCTCAGAAGCCCGTAAGTTTTTGAAAGTTCTTTGGAGAGCACGGTTTCATAGTCTTCTATATCCTGCATTTCAGAGACAAGGCTTCCGTATTCCGTTTCACTGAGGATTTTTATTATCTCGTCCGCATTCTTTGCTTCAATCATTCTCTCTATTTTTGCCTTGTCCAGAAGCTTTGTTTCCAATGCCCGTATTCTGGTCACAGCATACAGGTATTTATTTTCACCCATTAAGCTTATCCTCCTTTCTTCCAGTAACTAATTTTCAGATTGCTGATTAGACACGGAAGAAAATCTCAGCCACCTTCGGTTCAATTTCATCTCGGTTAAGCTTTATGATTGCTTCAAAGGAGTTATTTATTTCAACTCCCTGGCCCGTCAAAATGAAGCCTCCGGAAATATTCCTGATTTCATCCGACATTCTTAATTTACCCTTCTTGCCAACAGATTCGAGAGCTTTGTTTGCTTTGTTGATAAAATCAGCGGACAGCTTTTTCTTTCCGTCATCGGACATGATAATCTCTTCTTCTCCGCTTTCAACTGAAGCCATGAGCATATCAAGTATTACCTGCTCATATTTTTTGCTGTCGAAATTGTTCATTCTCAGAAGAGCCTTGTCAAAGGCCTCGTCAATAGACTTCTGTTTTGCAGAAAGAATATCCTTGCGCATTTCAAGCTCAACGATTGAGTTAATTATTCTCTTTTTCTCGCTGATATCGTAAGCAGATTTCTGCGATATCTCCTTTGCTCTAAGAGTAGCTTTCTGATTTGCTTTTTCTACTATCTCTTTGGCTTGGAGTCTCGCTTTTTCCAAAATCTCATTAACTTTAATATCTGCATCCTGAAGGATTTTCTCCTTAATCTTCTCTACTCCTGCCATTTAAGCCACTCCCTTATAATTTGATGCCGTTAAGCATTAGGAATGATGCAAGCAATGAAAGAACCGCATAAGTCTCAACCATAGCGGGATAAATCATAGCTTTTCCAAATTCTTCAGGCCTTTTTGCCAGTATTCCGCAGCTGGATGCCGAAGCTTTTCCCTGATATATCGCTGAAACAAGTCCGACAAGTCCAACCGGCACACCTGCCAGGAAGAGCATAAGTCCCTGTTCTATTGTTACCGGTGCTATTGTTCCGAATACACCTATCTTGGACCAAATAAGAAATCCGATAAGAAGGCCGTATATGCCCTGTGTCCCCGGCAGTGCCTGTAAAAGAAGCGTCTTACCGAATTTACTCGGATCTTCCGTCACTACCCCGGATGCTGCCATGCCTGCGATACCTACGCCTATTGCAGATCCGCAGCCAGCAAGGCCCGCTGCTATTGCCGAGCCGAGAAATGCAAGATACAAACCAGAATTACCCATTAATTCCACCATGTTATTCATTCTAATATTGCCTCCCTTTTGTAATAAATAATATTAATTTAATTTTGAATATATTTCGTTCTTATTCTCAGAGGGTTAAAAGGCTTCCCCTCTCCTTCGTAGAACTTTCCGAAGAACTCGACATACTGCAGACGGCTTGTATGAACATATGCCCCCAGAACACCGAGTGCTGTGTTAAACACGTGGGCAAATGCCAGGAATGCAACCATTATTATTTTTCCTATAAGGCTGCCGCCGATCATAATGCCCATGGCATTGAAAACCTGCGCTATAACACCTGTTGCCAGACATAATGCGAACAACCGCGAATATGAAAGCACGTCGCCTAAAAATCCGCTGACATTGTAAAGGCTCAGTATGCCTGATATAAACCTCTTGAAAATATTCTTTTCAGACCTGGCGCTGAATATCACAGTACCTGCTGCCCCAATGATAGCCATATACTTGCCTATTGCAGCAAGAGGCGGCAGTGCAAGGAACATAAGCCCCGTCAGCAACATGAGCCAGAGCACCTGGTCGTATAATGCATCCATATATTTACCGTCTTTGATATTTGCATACGCTGAGAGAAAATAGCCGACATAAAGATGAGCTACACCCAGCAGCAAACAGAAAATCAACATCTTGAGAGGTTCGTCCAGAGGATTGAACCACCAGGGTTTTATTCCAAGCAAATCCCCAAGCCAGCCTCCGAAGATTCCTCCCCAGAAAAACGTAGATATACCCCCGATAAACAACACACCCATCATCTTCTTCATGCCGCCCTCAGGCTTGTACTTCCACAGAATATACCCCGTTGCTGCCGACAGCAGCACTCCGTATACAGCATCAGTTACCATCAGTCCAAAGAACAATACAAAAAACGGAGTCATAAAAATATTGGGGTCTATTCCCCTGGGGTTCGGCAAGCTGTACATTTCCGTTATCATCTCAAAGGGCTTCACTACCTTGGGATTATTCAGCAGCACCGGTATCTCATCCTCTTCATTGGACTCTTCGAATTGCAGGGTGTATTTGTCGGTTATACTATCCATGAGTCTTTTCATATCCTCAGAATATTTCCCCGGTACCCACCCATGAAGTATGAAGGTTTTGTCCGTTTTACCAAAGTCCTTGACGACACTGCTTTTGTCTTTTTCTATTGTAAGCAAATCAAACACTATTTCAAGGAACCCGATTTCAGATACCATATCCTCTGCTTGCTTTGTCAGTTCTGATTTTCTTTTCTGAAGCTCTTCCAGCTCCATGGACAATTTGTTTATGTTTTCTTCAGGAGTGCCCGAATATTCATTGAAGGCGACCTTGGTCCATCCCGACTGTTTAAGAAGCTGTGATATTCTATCCTCACATATATGGTGATAAACAATCATCATATACGTATTTTCCTTTTCTTCACTTATTTTCTCAAGGTATGCGTGAAGATTTTCATCCCTGATCGCATTATTCAGCTCTTCCTCATATTTACCTGCTATGAATCCCAGAGCTATGTTTGTATTCTGTGTACTGCCGACTTCCTCAAGATTCACATTCAGGGATGCCCAGGGGGTAAACTGCACTATGGTATTGTTCAGCTTCGTCTCGGAGCTTTTTATCTCTGTAAATTTACTGTCTATGCTCCTGCATTTATCGTAAATTCCAGAGAGCTTTACTTCATTGTCCAGATATTCCTTTTGCTTCGATTCGTCCACATGTACCTTTGAAGCAAACAAAGGCTTCTTTGTTTTATCAAACCTGCTCAGAAAGTCCAGAGAATACCTTACTTGTGAAAGCTTCGTCTCCAGTCTGGCAACCGATTCATTATCGCTGTCAGGCTGCAAATCTTCAAAACCGCCTTCGGCAAACTGTTCCTCCAGATTGACTATCTGTAAATTGCCGAATTTCTGTAAATTATTGATAATAGTGTTTTTTTCAGACTGGAGTGCTATCATGGTGACTTTTTTCATTTCAACTATTGCCATTAATTCTCACAATCCTCTCAACCACCAGATTCACTGCGTCCTCCATTTTTTCCGCAGCCTTGCGTGTCAATTCCCGACATATTTCGTTGTTCTGCTTTCTTTTGCTGTCTGCTTCCAGATAGGCTTCCTTTTCCGCCGCTTCAAGCTGCTTTCTGCTCTCCAGAAGACCTTGGTCCTCAGCTGTCTTAATGATTCTGCTTGCCTCCTTTTCTGCATTAAGTACTGTTTCTTTGGCTTCCTGCTGTGCAGCTTTAAGCTTCTCTTCGGCTGCACGCTCGGTTTCTTTGATTTCTTTTATGATCTCTGTCGTCAAATGCCTCACCACCTCTTTCAATACTTAAATCAAATAGTTTAATATATATATGAAATAAACACCAATGGTCTATTTCGTTAAAAAAACACAAACTCCTGCAATTAATTTTAATACATATTTCATTTTTTTTAAAAATTGAATTATAACCGAATATTACAAATTACCCTATTTAACGCCTCCTTTATTCATTTCCCTCCGGTTATTGTGAAAAAAGTCACAATATTGAGCAATAAGGCAGTTTTCACATTTCGGTTTTCTGGCATCGCATACGGCTCTGCCATGATATACCAGACAGTTGCTGAAGACGGTCCAGTCTTCCCTAGGTACTATTTTCATAAGATCAAATTCGATTTTTTCCGGATCTTCGTTGTCTGTCAGACCAATCCTTCCGGACAGTCTTTTGCAGTGGGTATCGACAATTATACCGGGGATACCGAATATATTGGCCAGTACAACATTTGCAGTTTTTCTGCCGACTCCCGGCAAACTCGTCAAATCTTCCATGTTTCCCGGCACCTTGCCGTCAAAATCCTTTATAAGCTTATTGCAGCAGCCGATAATGTTCTTTGATTTATTTCTGAAAAAGCCTGTTGTCTTAATGTCCTGCTCCAGTTCCTCGGGGTTGGCTCCGGCAAAATCATAGACAGAAGTATATTTCCTGAAAAGATCCCTGGTCACAATATTCACTCTCGCATCGGTGCATTGGGCTGCAAGAATGGTAGCAATCAAAAGTTCATGGGGCTTTTCATAATCCAGGGAACATGCAGCTTCGGGATATAGTCCGAATAGTGTTGCTGCAATTTTTTTTGTTCTGTCTTTCAGATTGTTAATATTTTTCATAAGCACACTCCAATATGTCCCCCCATTTTTGCTTTCAGCTCTATTCTACCAGATATGTTAAAGCAAATACCATACCAAATGATATAAAAAGTTATGTATAATTATATAAATATTGTTATAATAATTCCAGAGGTAAAGAATACCTTGGTAGTCTGTTATTTACTAAAAATGAATTTTGCGGAGGCTTATTATGCAAAATAAAGTGTTGCTAAGCGCTGTCAATGCCAAGTTCATACATTCCAGTCCGGCAGTCAGGTATCTGAAGAAATACTGTGATACCCAAATAGAAGGCATCGATATTGCCGAATTCAGCATAAACGACAACATTAACAGCATATTGAAAAGGCTTTATAATTCCAATGCCGGCATATACGGATTCTCCTGCTATATATGGAACATCAGCCTGGTGCTCAGTCTTTGCAGCAGCCTGAAAAAAGCAAAGCCCGAAGCCATAATTATACTGGGAGGCCCGGAAGTATCCTATGACTCTGCGGATATCCTGAGCAGCAATAGCTATATCGATTATATAGTTATCGGTGAAGGAGAGGAAACCCTGCGTGAGTTGCTTTGCAGCCTCATAAGCGGAAAAGGCGGCATATTCAATATAAATGGAATTGCATTCAGAACGGATGAGGAAATTATCGTCAATCCGCCAAGAGCTTACATCGAGGATCTGGACGGCATTCCTTTCCCATATGACTCTTTTGATGATTTTGAGAATAAAATTGTATATTATGAAACCAGCAGGGGCTGCCCCTTCAACTGCCAGTACTGCCTTTCCTCCACTATCCACGGGGTCAGATATTTATCAATGGACAGGGTCAAAAAAGACATTAAAACCTTTGTAAATGCTGGGATAAGGCAGGTGAAATTAGTCGACAGAACCTTTAACTGTGATATCAATCGCTCTGTTTTGATAATGGAATATATTATTGGACTTAACTCCGCCACCAACTTCCACTTCGAGATTGCTGCCGATTTGATAAATGAAAGATTCCTAAGAACGGTGGAAAAGGCGCCTGCCGGCATGTTCCAGTTTGAAATCGGAGTTCAGTCCACCAACCCAGGGACTTTGTCAGAAATAAAGAGGGTGATGGATTTTGACAAGGTCAGACTTAATGTTATAAAGCTTTTGGGTTTTAAAAACACCCACATACATCTGGATCTTATAGCCGGTCTTCCGTATGAGGATACGGAAAGCTTCGAAAAATCTTTCAATGACGTATACTTCCTGAGTGCCGATATGCTGCAGCTTGGGTTCCTGAAGCTCCTGAAAGGCTCCGGGATAAGGGAGAAACGCTCTGAGTACGGTATGGAGCATCATGATTTTCCTCCTTATGAGGTAATCAAAACTTCATGGATGTCCTATAAGGACATACTGATGCTGAAGGACATGGAGCATGTGCTTGAACTGTATTGGAACAGCGGAAAATTCAGAAATGCTTTAAGCTTTCTTTTGCCTGCAATATCGACATCACCTTTTAACTTTTACCGCATTCTGTCTGACTATTGGAATTCAAAAGAATACTATAATTCATCCAAGAGCATAAATGAGCTGTTTACCATATTGCATCATTTTGCAGCTGATTTGTATGCCGACAAGCTTGATTCCGCACAGCTCAGCCTGCTGAATGAATACCTGAAGCTGGATTTTCTGTTGTACGGGAGAAGCGGAAGCATGCCGGACGTTATTAATAGGTTTGACCATTCTTCGGTAAAAACAAAAATATCGGAATATATGAAAAGCAGACTCACGGATATGGAAGGTTTTGAATCCTTTAGAAATATGCCCATGCGTGAGTTGTTGAAGCATGTAGGCTATGAGGTGTTTACCCGGGATGTATTCGGGGATGTCCCTGAAGCGCGTGAGATGGTCATGTTTTATATCCTGCAGCCGATACCGAACTTCAAAAATCCGTTTTACACCGTTGTCCCCCTTGAGGAAATTAATGAAATACAAATCATTCATTAATTTTTCTGTAGAAATTCATGAGGCATCCGGCCGTAGTTTTCTGAGCCAGCGGGAAGGTGCGGTCTGCGATTCTGTAAAATTTCTCAGAGGGATTTTTTATCAGGGAATATTTGCTGTATGCTTCAATAGCTTCCTTCGCATTTCTGTCTATATATTCAAAGGGGCTATCCAGATATATTCCTCCGCCGAAAGCAGAATAATGAAAAAAGTTGTCATGAACCTTACAAATCCACTGTTCGTACTTTCTGTGACTCTTAAGGAGCTTAACGCTCCCGTGCTGCGGAATGGTAGAATCCTGAACAAGATGCAGTGCTGCCCCCAGATAGAACATGGCCTTTTCCTTGTCTCCGCAATCCCAGTGTACCAGTGCACACCCGTAATACTTGGCAAACCTCTGTTTTGACGACTTGCAGCCATATAAACCCTTATGAGTATACGGATTATAAAAATGCTCCCTGCTTCTGAAGTCCTGGTCAGCCCATACAACTCCATCCCGGAGATAATCCCTGTACATGGTGAAAAATCCAAAAGCTTCATAATATCCGTCGCTTTTCAGAATCCTGATCGCTTGCTCATTTATATATATATGAACCTCGCACAGTGTCTTTATAAATATTTTCTTTAAAGGATTCACGGCCCATAATATAGTCTTGAAGGTTTTGCCGTATGCCTGCTCCATAATACTCATGCTTTCATCTCCATAACCTATACTATATCATTAATTATATATTAAGGATATTAATTTATTATTTTTCAACTGTCGTTTAATATTCGCCCGGCCTGCTCATCTTTACAAATAATGACTGTAAAGCTATAATAAAATTATATTTTTATGAGAGGGGTATTATTAATGAAGGATCTTAGAATTATTCAGATGGCCGGGAATCTTCTGCATTATTCCGTAGAACTTAAGGCAGGAGAGAGTATTCTTATTGAACTATATGACTCCGGTGAAGAATTAGCATCAGAACTTATCAAAGAAGTATACCGGATTGGAGGCAAACCTTACCTGTCGGTTAAAAGCAGGGCACTCCTGAGGGAATTGATACTGGGTACGGATGCCGAGCTTATGAGCGCAACTGCACGCTACGAAGCGGAAAGAATGAAGGATATGCATGCATACATAGGCATAAGAGGTGCTTTAAACTCTTCCGACTGGTCCGATATTCCCAGTGAAAAAATGAGGTATTACCAGCTCAATTGGTCGAAACCGGTACACCTTGATATCAGAGTGCCAAAAACAAAATGGTGCGTAATGAGATACCCTAATGATTCGATGGCACAGATGGCAAATATGAGCACCGAACAGTTCGAAAACTTCTATTTCAATGTATGCAACCTGGACTATGCAAAAATGTCCAAATCTATGGATCCACTTATAGAACTGATGGAAAAAACAGATAGGGTAAGGATTAAAGGTGCCGGCACCGACTTAAGCTTCTCTATAAAAGGTCTGCCCGCCATAAAATGCGACGGCAAATTCAACATTCCGGACGGGGAAGTATATTCTGCTCCGGTAAAAGACTCTGTCAACGGATATATAACTTATAATACACAGTCGGAATACCAGGGATATACTTATGAAAACATAAGGCTGGAATTCAAGGATGGGAAAATCATCAATGCCACTGCAAATGATACCGAGAAAATCAACAAAGTATTCGATATTGACGAAGGCGCAAGGTATGTAGGTGAATTTGCATTGGGGGTCAATCCCTACATAATAAAGCCGATGAAGGATACACTATTTGATGAAAAAATAATGGGGAGCTTTCACTTTACCCCGGGGGATGCCTACGACAAATGCTTCAACGGCAACAAATCGGCAATTCATTGGGACCTTGTAAACATACAGACCCCGGAATACGGCGGAGGCGAAATCTGGTTTGATGATGTGCTTATCAGAAAAGACGGCAAATTCGTCCTCAAAGAACTGGATGTACTGAACCCTGAAAAATTAAAGTAGAAATCATAAAGGCACGGACAGTTCCGTGCCTTTATTCTTATTCCTGATTGTTAATTACTGCTTTTTATCACGTTGATTTCTGCTTTCAGGTTCATCATATCCTTTTCCAGAAGCTTTTCGCATAAATCTTTGAATATTTCATTAATATCCTCGAAGGACCTTTCCGTCTCATCCACAAGCTTGCTTACTTCCTCCGAAGATTCCTCGAAGCCTGACAGCCGCAGATATTTTCTAACTATCTCGCCAAAGGCGTCAATATAATAATAGAAAAACTTCCTTACATAGGCAAGCCCCTCCGGGTTGGTCCTGACTTCTTCTATTATCTTCTCCCCCGTACGGCATACAGCTTCTATTCTTGCCCTGATGTCTGCATCCTTAATACCGCCTATGTCCTTCCTTATGGCATCAAGTTTCCCGGAGGCATCCTTAATAAGGTTTTCCAGGGAATCGTTTTCTTTCTGTCCTTCCTTATCCTCTTCCGTTGCTTTTTCGGCAGCCCTTCGCCTGAAACTATTCACAATGCCGGAAATAACTCCTGCTGTCAGCATAATCCCAAAACCGGCTGCACCTATTACACCTGCATAAAACAGGTTGCCTATTGCGAGAGCGACAATTGCGGGTATTATGGTCAATATAAACAATACGATATAGAAATCCTTGTTATTGCCTTCACCGGGCTGCTTTCCGCCGCCCGCTTCCTTGGCCGTATCGTCGGCATTGGTGTCCGGTCGTTTCCTGGATTCTTTCTCCCTGCCTTCAGTTTTTATTTCCGAAGGCTCTCTGGGCGCGTTCTCAGCCGTGTGTGAGCTGCCGGAAGCCAAACCTATGCCGGAAATCAGCCCGAATAAAATATTAAATACCACACCTATTGTTTTGATTGCCAGAACAATAGAAAAGGATACTATTCCAAAT
This sequence comes from Bacillota bacterium, assembly GCA_029553855.1. Classification (GTDB taxonomy): domain Bacteria; phylum Bacillota; class Clostridia; order Lutisporales; family Lutisporaceae; genus BRH-c25. Next base: position 15,166 of record JAKPKE010000291.1, read on the forward strand.
ATTAGACCTGCCAGAGAGTAAATGCCCCTGCCGCATCTTCTTTGTCTCATTATCATCCGCTCCCGTTAATTAATTTACTTCCATATCTATATATACTATAATTGTCCCTTATTTGTTTCAAAAATACATTAATATTTATCATGTATTTTTTCTGCTTTTATTCGCATAATAATTATACCGTATATTAAGGAGGAATTGTTGCAATGAAGCATTCAAAAGGAACGGGAAACACTCATAATACAGGAGGCAAAGGAAATATTGATGAAGGCGGAAATGTAACGACCAGAATACCATATACTGATTCAATATCTGTGCCTGCACCAGAGGGCACAACAAAAAAACGCGGCAAGAATAAAGGAAAGTGATAGGTTTTCACCTATCACTTTTTAATTTATACGCTGCAGCTTTCCTTCAAATCAAGATAGAAATTGGCTTTTGCCGCCCTGTAATATGGAACGACGTATATCATTCCCAAACCAAATGTTATAATCCCAATCAAAACCCATCCCAGGAAGCTCATACAAAACCTGAAAAACCTCATTTTATGGCCATACATCATTTCCTTGCTTTTTCTTATTGCCTCCATGGCTCCGATTTCGGGTTCGTCATTTACTATATAATAGGCCATTGAATAGCTTATACCGGCAATAATACCGGGTATAATAAAAAGCAGTGTCCATAGCAGTGTAAAAAGTACTATTAACAAGTTCAATACAAAGTTTGTTTTAAATAAACTGAATCCTGAAAACATGTCAGTGAATTCAGCAGGTTCGTACCTCGCCAGCTTAAGGAAATATGCGGCTATGCCGAATTCGACCGGTCCGCCTATTATCAGAGCTACAATTGACATCAGATTATTAAAGGAACTACTTGCTGCTGCTTCCCTGACAATTCTGCCGTTCTCCCATACATATTTCACCATGGCATTGGCTCCACTATTCGATGTGAATGCGTCTACCATAAGCCAGGCTACTACTGTTATTGCAATAGCCACGAGCCACCTGCCGTCAAGATTCTCTTTTGCTGATATTTTCAGTTCATAAGGCTCCCTATACCTTCTCATTCCCTCAGTCATCGTATAACCCCCTCAATTATTTATGTATTTTCATTTACTGTGCTTATACTTAAATACTACTTTATATGCAAAAATGTTTCAAACTTTTTGAAAAATTTAGCGTTCCGTTGATTAATCAGCCGGAACGCCTAATGTTGCTCATCCTCTATATTATTATGCATATGAGGCTGCCCCTGTTATCGTTTACAACCCTCTGCAGCGTAAGCTGCAGCTTGTTCTGGATATCATCGGGCATTTTATACAGCTTGCCCTGGAGTTCCTCCTTTACCATATCGTACAGGGACTTTCCGAACATGTTGGATTCCCATATTTTCTGCGGACTGTTCTCAAACTCTTCCATAAAGTATTTGATGAACTCCTCACTTTGTTTTTCTGTCCCGACTATTGGAGCAATTTCGGTCTCTATATCTGTTTTTATTATGTGCAGGGATGGGGCGCTCGCCCTCAGCCTGACGCCGAACTTGCTGCCCTGCTTTACAATTACGGGTTCTTCAAGCTTGATCTCTTCTACGGAAGGCGCCACCATTCCATATCCATACTCCTTGACATCCCCCAGGGCAGATTTGACTTTATCATACTCACGCTTTGACTGGGCAAGTTCCTTCACAAGTGAAATCAACTGGTAATCCCCCTCCAAGGTATAACCGGAGACTTCCCCCAGTATTCTGAAGAAAAGCCCTTCACTCAGTTCCATAGTAATATTTACTACTCCTTCTCCCAGGCGCATATCTGATATCTCAATCCCCTGAAGGTTCTCCGCACCGTCAAACCTCCCTATTGCATCGCCAATGTCCCTTATTCTGTTTACTTCACTGATATTGCTTCTGATACTGTCCACTATGTCCTTTTTCAGCCAGTGTTCCAGCTCTAATGTATCCATCCATCTGGGCAAATGGAAGTTAATCTCCCTTGCAGGGAATTCGAAAAGAATCTTTCCCAGGATTCCCTCCAAATCACTTATTTCCATTTTCAAAGCATCAACTATTATAACAGGAGTGCTGTATTTTGTTTCAAGGGCTTCCCTAAGCTCAATCGTTTCCTGTGCACCGGGCTTTGCGGAATTCAGCAGTATTATAAAAGGCTTCTCCAGCTCTTTCAGCTCTTTTATTACTCTTTCTTCCGCTTCAATATAACTTCTCCTCGGAAGATCCGTTATTGAACCGTCGGTGGTGACTACAAGTCCTATTGTGGAATGATCCGTAATAACCTTTCTTGTTCCGATTTCAGCAGCCTCTTCAAAGGGTATCCTTTCTTCAAACCACGGTGTATTGACCATTCTCGGACTGCTGTCCTCCAGATGCCCCATTGCACCCTCCACTAAGTATCCTACACAATCAACCAGCCTGACCTTGAATTTCGCATTGTCCCTTAAAGTCAGCTCAACAGGGTCATTAGGTACGAATTTCGGCTCTGTAGTCATTATTGTTTTTCCGTTTGCGCTTTGAGGAAGCTCATCACGGGTTCTTTCCTTTTTAAATTCATTATCCATATTAGGAAGAACAATCAAATCCATAAATCTTTTTATGAAGGTGGATTTTCCTGTCCTGACAGGCCCCACAACTCCTATGTAAATGCTGCCTTCGGTTCTTTCCGCTATATCTCGATATACATCGTATTCTTCCACACTCTTCCCTCCTTAATAATGTTGAAATAATTGCATAGCCGCCTTCTTTAAATGTATATGTGCATGTGCGGTTTTTATTACTAAAAAAGCGGCTATACAGCCGCCCTACCAATTAAAGATTTTATTCTCCGCCAGTTCTTCCATCTCGTGAGTTCTGGATCTCATGGTCAGATTCATTATCGAATTCTTTATATCTGCCTTATTGAAAAGCAGACTATATATTTCCTGGGTAATGGGCATTTCTACTTTCTGTCTATGGGCCAGCTGACGTGCTGATTTGGTGGTTCTCACACCTTCCACCACCATTTTTGTACCCCCAAGCACCTCATCTACTGATTTGCCCTGCCCGATTGCCATTCCCGCCTTTCTGTTCCTGCTATGCATACTCGTACAGGTAACTATAAGATCTCCGATGCCGGACAATCCGGCAAAGGTGCTCCTGCTTGCTCCCAGAGACTCGCCCAGCCTCGCCATTTCAACAATGCCTCTGGTCATTACTGCAGCCTTTGTATTGTCCCCCAGTCCAAGACCGTCAATAATGCCGGCACCTAAGGCAATAATATTCTTCAATGCTCCGCCCAGCTCCACCCCTACAATATCCGGATTGGTATATACCCTGAACAACGGTGCCATAAATATGTCCTGAATATATTCGGCCACTGCTTTTTTTTGTGACGATGCCACCACGGCAGTGGGAATGCCTTTGGCAACTTCCTCCGCATGGCTGGGTCCGGAAACCACTGCCACTTCGTTTTCCGGCATAAGCTCCTTTATTATTTCCGACATTCTGAGCAGGGTGTCATTTTCTATCCCTTTTGCAAGGCTGACTATTACCTGCTCCTTTGAAACAAGCCCTTTTATCCTGCAGCATATATCCCTCATGGCATGGGAGGGAGAGGCAAGTACGATTACTTCGCTTCCTCTGCAGCAATACTCAATGTCGGAAGACACAAGAATATTGTCCGCCAGAAGCGTACCTGGAAGGTAATAATAGTTCTCTCTTGTACTTCTGATTTTTTCAATTAGCTTGTCGTCTCTGGCCCAAAGCTTTATATTCATGCCCTTTCCTGCCAGAAGCACCGCTATGGCAGTACCCCAGCTGCCTGCCCCAATAATAGAAATATTCTCCATCTTTTGTCCCCCTATAGTGTTTTCTTCTTTTGTCCGAGTTTCGATTCCGTTCCTTTCAAAAGTCTTTCCAGGTTGGACCTGTGCTTGAATACTGCCATCGCCGACAGAATTATGCTGAATATTATGTATTCCAACGGTTTTCTTGTTGCTATCATTGCTATAGGATATATCAATACTCCCATTACGGATCCTAAAGAAACATATCTGGTGATTACAATAAGCGTAACCCCTGCAGCAACAATCAAAAGCACCATAATTGGATCTATAGGTATCATCAGGCCAATGGTAGTGGCAATTCCTTTTCCGCCTTTGAACTTCAGAAAGACCGGCCAATTGTGACCTAAAACTACGGAAATGCCCGCAACTATTTCACCATAGCTTCCGCCTAACTGTTTCCCGATCAGTACAGCTGCGGTTCCTTTAAGGAGATCCCCCAAAAAAGCAACAGCTGCAGCCTTTACACCTAATACCCGCAACACATTCGTCGACCCGGCATTTCCGCTTCCGTATTTTCTTATATCTATCTTCCCTGCTGCCCTTGATATAAGGTATGATGTTGAAAAATTACCCAGGAGATACGCTATGACACTCACCAGTACATATTTTATCAATGATGTCCCCCCTTTTGCTACTCCCTTTTCCTGATTAAAAATCTTATGGGAGTCCCTTCAAAGCCAAAGGCTTTCCTTATTTGATTCTCCAGATATCTTTGATACGAGAAATGTAAAAGTGATGGTTCATTTACAAAAAGAGCAAAGGTCGGCGGCTTTACGGAAACCTGTGCAGCATAGTATGTTTTCAGTCTTCTCCCTCCGGAAATAGCAGGCTGATTCGCCAGCACCGCCTCATTGATGATGTCATTAAGCATACCTGTGGTTATTCTCATGGCATGCTGTCCGGACACATGGTTTATCATTTCGATTACCTTGTTAACCCTCTGCCCGGTCAAAGCAGAGACAAAAAGCACCGGAGCATAGTCCATAAAGGGAAGTTCGTTGTTGATAGCTGATTTATACCTGTCAATAGTCTTGTCATCCTTATCGACTATATCCCATTTATTTACCAGTATTACTACCGCTTTGCCCTGCTCATGTATGTAACCGGCAATCTTGCTGTCCTGTTCGCTTACGCTTTCTATGCCGTCTATAAGCAAAAGACATACGTCTGCTCTTTCAATGGCAGTCAGAGACCTGATAATGCTGTACCTTTCGACTGACTCAAAAACTTTGCCTCTCTTTCTCATTCCCGCTGTATCTATAAATACATAGTTGTAATCCCCTATGGCAAAGGGCGTATCAATGGCATCCCTTGTAGTGCCGGGTATATCGCTGACTATTACCCTTTCCTCCCCAAGTATTCTGTTGACCAGGGAAGATTTTCCCACGTTGGGTTTCCCGACAACAGCAACCTTGATAGTGTTTTCATCATATGACTCTTCTCCTTCCTGAGGAAGGTTTTTTACTATTTCGTCCAGCAAATCTCCAAGGCCCAAGGCCTGACCTGAAGAAATGCCCATAGGCTCCCCTAATCCCAGATTATAAAACTCGTATATATTATCATTGTACTTCGGCGCATCAATCTTATTGACTGCCAATATTACCTTTTTCCGGGTCCTTCGAAGCATATCCGCCACTTCCTGATCAGAAGGGGTTATACCCTCCTGACCGTCCGTCAGAAACACAATAACCTCCGCTGTATCTATGGCAACCTCCGCCTGCTGTTTCATCTGCTTCAGCAGTACATCTTCGCTGTATGGCTCTATTCCCCCAGTATCAACCAGGGTAAAGGTATTATCCAGCCATTCAACCTCGGCATATATCCTATCTCTGGTAACCCCCGGATAGTCTTCTACTATGGATATGCGTTTCCCTGCAATTTTGTTGAAAAGAGTTGATTTTCCGACATTGGGACGTCCTACTATCGCTACGATCGATTTAGCCAATATGTCCCACCTCCTATGTTTGGTTCTCTCGCGAATATTCTTTTAAACAGACAGTACTTTCTTGACAAGGTCGCTTCCGTCTTCCTTGCATACTGTTATCCTTGCGTTAAGTTCCTTTTCCAGCTGCTTGACATCATAATTGTCAAGCAGTATTGCCTCGTCCCTCTTAAGCATGCATTCGGGCATGAAAATATCATTTCCGGTATTTTTACCCTTCATCTGGTCTATTATGTCCTTTCCTGTAAGCAGGCCGGCTACCTTTATGCCATGGCCAAAAAAATCATTGGTTATTGGAAAAATATTTATATGAAGGTCCTCAATGCAGTTTTCTATTTTCGATACCGCTTTTGCGAGAATTGGCGCGGCATACTCCCCTGTTATTAATGATATCACTCTTTTCCTTTTATTATAGCCCCCAAGCTCTTCGAGGGCTTCAAAGATTTTCTCATTGAAAAGGGTTATTAATCCTACACCGTTTTCCAGCTGGCTGAAATCTTCATACTCACCATATTCAGGTAAATCCTCCTCCGAAATCAGGTAGAATTCATCAGAGGGAAACACAAATCTGGTCTTAAGCTCAGCAAGAAACCTGCTCTGCAACTCCTTTATCTGTTTGACCGCCGCAGCTGCTTTCTCCTTATCAAAGCCTTCAAGCTCATAGAGGCCTTGCCTGTATTTGGTTATCCCGACGGGAACAACTGAAACACAGCTCAGTTGAGGATAAAGCTCAGCCAAATCATTAAGAGTCTTTATAAGATTCTCTCCGTCGTTCACCCCCGGGCAAAGCACTATCTGGGCCTTTATTTCTATTTCGCCTTCCTTCAGCCTTTCAAGATAATCCATCAGCCTTCCGGAATTATTGTTGTTCAGCATCATTTTCCTAAGCTCGGGATCTGTCGTATGCACAGATACATTTATCGGGCTTATGCGATATTTGATTATCCTGTCTATCTCCTTGGTGCTGAGGTTGGTCAGTGTGACAAAATTACCCTGCAAGAAAGACAGCCTTGTATCATCATCTTTGAAATACAGAGTCTCCCTCATTCCCGGAGGCAGCTGATCAATAAAGCAGAAAATGCATTTATTATGACAGGTTTTAGGCTTGTCGATTATCCCATCAAAAACAATGCCAATATCCTCATCATACTCCTTTTCTACCTCGTAAATCCATATCTCTCCGTTTTTATGCTCTATCTCCACTTCCAAAAACTCGTCGGTGGTAAGGTATTTATATTCAAGAATGTCCTTAACGCCCGCACCGTTTATACTTATAAGTTTGTCCCCTTTTTTTATGCCCAGTTCCTCAGCTATGCTCGAAGGACGTACTTCTATTATTTCTGCGCCCTCATTTTCCAAAACAGTATCCTCCTTAGAAATAAGCGTTTCACACTACTGAAATATTATACTACAAATCCCATTAATCATTCAAATTCACATGTTCACTTGTCACTGAATAAATAATGCGCTCACATATATTTGTCACATGGTCGCCTATTCTTTCAAGATATCTGCTGATTAGCAAGAAGTAAGTAGCTTGGTGAATAGTCTTGGGGTCCTCCATCATCATGAACAGCAATTCCCTGAAAATCTGCTTGTACAGTCCGTCTACCTCATCATCCAGCTTGGAAACATTCCGCGCTTCTTCAACGTCCAGATGAACATAGGCATCTATAGCCCCTTTTACCATATTGATAGCGATCTCTGTCATCCTTGGTATATCTATAAGCTCTTTAATATACGTTTCATTTGCAAGTCTTATCGTAATTCTCGCTATATCTACCGCATAGTCTCCTATTCTCTCGAGATCTGTTATTATCTTAAGCGCAGTGGCAATAATCCTGAGATCCTTGGCCAGCGGAGACTGTAATGCGATAAGCTTAAGGCACTTGTCTTCCACTGCATACTCCATATCATCTATCATATCATCATCGTCAATGACCTTCTGCGCCAACTCGATATTCTGAGATTTAAGAGCCTTTACAGAATTGCTGAGGGTCTCCTCAACCATACTGCTCATTTTTAGAAGGGATACCTGAAGTTCCTGCAGTTCCTGATCAAATATATTTCGTGTCACACCAACACCTCCATTTGCCTGTTTATTTTATCCGAACCTTCCGGTTATATAGTCCTCTGTTCTTTTATCCCTTGGCTTGTAGAATACATTCTCCGTCAAATCACATTCTATTATCTCACCATTCAAGAAAAATGCGGTATATTCAGAAATTCGACCTGCTTGCTGCATGTTATGAGTAACAATTATTACAGTATAATCCTTCTTCAGCTTACCCATTAAATCTTCTATTTTTAGAGTAGAACCCGGATCAAGGGCTGATGTGGGTTCATCCATAAGAAGCACCTCGGGTTCTACTGCAAGCACTCTGGCAATACATAATCTTTGCTGCTGCCCGCCGGATAAACCCAATGCCGGCTTTTTCAGCCTGTCTTTTACTTCATCCCATATTACGGCATTTTTCAAGCTCTTCTCAACTATGTCATCCAGTTTCCTCTTGTCGCGAAGTCCGTGAACCCTGGGCCCGTACGCAATATTATCATAAACCGACATAGGGAAAGGGTTTGGCTTCTGGAACACCATACCTACTCTTTTTCTTAATTCTATCACATCATATTTCTGTATGTCAGCACCGTCTAATGTAATTTTTCCGCTTATCCTTACTCCGTCAATCAGATCATTCATCCTGTTAATAGTTCTTAAGAATGTTGATTTGCCGCAGCCCGAAGGGCCAATAAAGGCTGTTATCGTATTTTTAACTATGTTTATGCCTACATTTTTCAGAGCATGGAAGTCTGTATAATATAAGTTCAGATCATTTACCTCAATCTTATTTTCAACCATCTGTCTCCCCCTTGTTAAGCTTTTATTAAGCGCTTTATCAGCCTGTTTGCAGTAAAGTTTATTATTAAAACAGTAATTATCAGAACTGTTGCCGTAGCATACATATTATTCTTTGATAATCCTTCGGATGCCAGTATATAAAGGTGTACTGCCATTGTTCTTCCGGGTCTCCATACGGAATTCGGAAGGCCCAGCGAGCTTCCTGCCGTATATATTACCGCTGCTGTCTCCCCTGCCACTCTCCCGATACCCAGAATAACTCCTGTAAGTATTCCGGGAATTGCGGCAGGCAGCACCACCTTGTATATTGTCTGCCATTTGGTTGCTCCCAATGCAAGACTTCCTTCTCTATATGACCTGGGAACCATTATTATTGCTTCCTCTGCAGTTCTTATTATAGTGGGCAGTATCATAAGCGTAAGCGTAAGCCCCCCTGATAGTATTGAATACCTGAATTTCAAAAACACAACAAAGAAAGCATAGCCGAAGAGCCCGAAAATTATTGATGGAATACCCGCCAGTGATTCAGTGCCGAACCTTATAAGCTTTATTACCGGACCTTCCTTGGCATACTCCGTAAGGAAAATTGCGGCACAAATTCCTATAGGTGCTGCAATTACCAGAGAAAATAATGCCAGATATATTGTTGTTATAATTATGGAAAATATGCCTCCCTCCTTACCCATTTCTGCAGGCTCCTGAGTAAGGAATTCTAAGCTTAAATGTCCGATACCATTTATTACAACATTTCCGACAATCACTATGAGCACTATTATCGTAATTATTGCTGATGTCCAAAGGAATGCAAAGGCTATCCTTTCATTTTTCCTGATCCTGATTACACTATTTGAAGTATTATTTATGTCTGACATACTATTCACCTACCTTCTTGGGAACCAGGTTCGCAGATAAGTTAAGCAGCATAATGAAGACAAAAAGCACAATGCCTGTAGCAAATAAAGCCTTCTGATGCTCTCCGCCGGCATAGCCCATTTCAATACCTATATTGCCTGTCAGAGTCCTTACGGATGATAGTATGCTTTTGGGCACAAGCGGACTGTTACCAGCTATCATTATTACTGCCATCGTTTCCCCGATAGCTCTGCCCATTCCAAGAATAACTCCCGCTATAATTCCTGAACGTGCAGCCGGAACAATTACATTTTTTATCGACTGCCAATGGGATGAGCCCAAAGATAAGGATGCTTCCCTGTAATCCTTGGGTACAGACCTAATAGCACTCTCTGATACATTGATTATTGTCGGCAGTATCATTATTGCCAATACTATACTTCCTGCCAGCACGCTAAAGCCCTGATTATTAAACACCTTCCGGATAAAAGGCACAATAACCGTCAATCCATATAATCCATAAATTACCGAAGGTATTCCTGCCAGCAGATCAATACCGGACTTTATGATCCTAGCTATCCTTGGGTTTACAAGCTCTGCCAGAAAAACAGCACAGCCGATTCCTACAGGCACACCCAGTATAAGCGCACCGGATGTAACAGCCAATGACCCGATAATCATAGGGTATATTCCATAAATCCCCTGTGTCGGTGCCCATTTCCGGCCTGTGATGAATTTTAAAAGGCCGACCTTCTCAATCACGGGATAGCCCTCGTTTATTATGAAGTACGTAATCAATACAACCCCAAGTATGGCTATTGTCGCACTTAAAAACAGTATAAGCTGTATCACCCGTTCATAAGCCTTCATATTCGCTCCCCTTTTCGTATATAATATATAGGGCAATTAACTAAGGTTTCTACTTATTTTGTCGCCTTCAAGTAGCTGTGCTTAGCGACTATTTCCTGACCTTCATGACTTAGTATAAAATCCAGAAATTCCTTTGACAATCCTTCAGGTTCTGCATTTGTAAGCATCAGGAAGGGTCTTGATATCTTATACTCTCCGGCATATATGTTTTCTTCCGTACATGCTTTCCCTTCAACACTTATCAGTTTAATATCGGTTTTGTCTTTTGCCGAACCGAAGGAAGCGTAGCCTATTGCATTGGGATCACCTGCCACTGTTGTCATAACTGCTCCTGTTGAGCCCTGTGTTATGGCAGATGCAACCGTATTGTCCACCTTGCTGCCTCCCTCTTTTACTTCAATTCCTGCAAGCTCTATGAATGCACCTCTTGTACCGGAACCTTCTTCTCTTGTTACAACTGTTATTTTGCCCTCTTTGCCTCCGACACCCTTCCAGTCGGTAATTTCACCGGTGTATATCTTCATTATCTGTTCTATTGAGAGATCTGTGATATCGTTAGCAGGATTCAGTATTACTGCTATCCCGTCAACAGCTATTTTGAATTCCTTAAGCGACTTTTCTTCTTCCTTGAGATCTCTTGAAGACATTCCTATATCTGCTACTCCGTCAATAGCCGATCTTATTCCGACACCGGAACCGCCGCCCTGTATATCAATTGTTGCACCCGGGTTATTTGCCTGAAAAGCTTTTGCAAGTTCTTCGGCCAACGGCTGTACTGAGGTTGACCCATTAACAGTTATGCCGGCTTTTCCGCCTGCACCTGCCGGTTCTTTAATATCAGCCGGCCTTCCGCATCCTATGAAAACTCCAATAAGCAATACTGCCACACAGAATAGTACTAATGCTTTTTTTATTTTCATCCTATAATTCCTCCCTGAATACTATCAGATTATTTTTTCATCTTACAGTTAGAATATACAATAATACTGTTAAGAATAAATAAAGAGAAGGTTAAAGAACTATGAAGCAAATGTTAATTTCATGTTAAATACATAAAAAAACCGCAATCTTGCGGTTTTTTACTGCACTGGCAGTATTATTTTAAATTCAGTCCCTTTTCCCACTTCACTTTCTACTTCTATTTCGCCATTGAAAAGAATGACAATATGCTTGACAATTGCCAGTCCCAGGCCGGTTCCTCCCACGTTTCTGGATCTTGCTTTGTCCACCCTGTAAAATCTTTCAAACAATCTTGGTATCTGCAGCTTTGGTATTCCTATCCCGTTATCCCTCACCTTTATCACTATTTTGTCAACCGACGCTTTATCCCCCTGATTGTATGCCTCTACCCGAACCTTCCCGCCTTCCGGTGTATATTTTATTGCATTATCCACCAGATTAATCAGCATCTGTTTAAACTTATCAGTGTCTCCCGTAAGATTTTTAATATCTTCCTGTACATCCGCAGACAACCCTATATTTTTATTGTCGCTCTGGCTTTTCAGCATTGACAGCACTTCATTTATGATATTATCTACTTTTATTTCTTTTTTTATTATCTTTGCCTTTCGCCGTTCCAGATCCGACAAGGAAAGAATATCGTTAATAAGTCTGTAAAGCCTGTCTGCTTCATGCTCAATTATATTCAGGAACCTGATCGCATCTTTTTTGTCGTCTATACCCTCTGTTCTAAGAGTTTCAGCAAAGCCCTTTATTGATGTCAATGGAGTTTTGAGCTCATGAGAAACATTGGCAATGAACTCCGTTCTCACCCTTTCCAACTTTCTTAGCTCTGTAATGTCCTGTATTGTAATGATAATCCCCTCAATATCATTTTCATCGGTCTTCTTTATGGGATTTGAATAAAGCTTCAATACTTTTTCATCGGGATCATCCATAGTTATCTCGGTATCAAAGAATTTTCTGTCCTTCAATATTGTTTTCAGGTAATTATCGATAGAATTGTTCCTAATAACCTGAAGGAGATGCTTTCCTGCCATATCTCCGTCTGCTATATTTAAAAGTTTTTCCGCTACAGTATTTATAAATAGAACTCTTTCTGCACTGTCTATAGCAATTATTCCATTAACAACACTGGACATGATAGCCTCCAGCTTTACGTTCTTATCCTGAAGACTCATTATCATTTCATCCAGCTTGAATGCCATATTATTTATGGAATTTACCAATATTCCTATTTCATCCTTGCCTGCAATGTTTATTCTCTTGTCAAAATGGCCTTCTGCAATTCTTGATGCGGTATATGTGATCTCTTTTATTGGTCTTGTTATGTTTATTGACATTTTATAACCAAGAAGCGAAGCTGCAAAAATCCCTATTAATACTGCAATAAAGACATTGGTATAAAGACCTTTAATCAAATTGTTAATTTCATACAGCGGTTTTGACAGTCTCACTACTCCGATTATATTATTATCTTTAAAAATTGGCTGTGCCACGTACATTAAATCCACCTTAAGGGTATAGCTATATCTTATGGATTTCCCGGTATTTCCTTTAAAAGCAGCTTCAATTTCCGTCCTTTTGGAGTGATTATCCATGTCCGGATAGCCCTTCTCAGTGTCTATAATTACATTACCCTGTGAATCTACTATTGTGATTCTGGCATTGGTGGTCTGCTTAATCTTATTGATATACGTTTCTATATTGTCACTGTTGCTTATCAAGCTTTCTCCTACAAGCTCCCTTACAAGGCCGGCCTCTATCGTCAGTCTTTCTTCAATACCGTTGACCAGGTTCTTTTTTACTATTCTTGCAGATAATATGCCGCAAATAACGACTCCCAATAGTAGTACAATTATTGTATTAAAGAATATTCTCCTCTGCATTATATTTCACCTTCGCTTATGAATCTATAGCCTACGCCCCTTATAGTTTCTATTCTCCTGCCATTGCCTTCGTCATCATTGATTTTTTGTCTTATATGCCTGATGTGTACATCAACAGTTCTGGTCCCCCCTATATATTCATATCCCCAGATTTTATCCAGCAAAAAATCCCTGGTCAATACCTTTCCTTCATTCTCTATCATAACCTTTAAGAGTTCAAACTCTTTAAGAGTCAGTGCTATCCTTTCACCGTTCTTTCGTATCTCATATTTCTCGTTGTCGATTTCTATGTCCTTGACTTTAAGTACTTTGCCGCTTTCTTCTCTGTCCTGCTCATCGATTCCGTCATCACCTATTCTCCTCATTACCGCCCTTATTCTTGCTATCAGTTCCTTTATGCTGAAGGGTTTTGTTATATAGTCGTCAGCGCCAAGCTCCAATCCTAATATCTTGTCCAGCTCTTCACTTTTTGCAGTAAGCATAAATATCGGAACCTTCCTTGTGAATTTTTCCATTCTGAGTCTTTTACATACCTCCAAACCGTCAAGTCCAGGAAGCATAATATCCAGAAGTATCAGGTCAGGAATATTGGCAATAGCTTCCTTCAAACCATCGACTCCGTTGTCGGCAACTATTACCCTGTAACCATTCTTTTCAAGGTTATATTTTATTAGCTCCTGTATATTGGTATCATCCTCGATTACAAGAATCCTTTGGTTTATCAATCGTATCCCTCCTTACTGCCTTTTCACCTTAGCTCCATGATTGCCGACATGCTCCCCGTTCGACCCTTATCCCTTCTATAGGAGAAAAACAAGTCTTCATTGCACATGGTACATAGCCCGCTGACCGTTATATTGCCCTCCGGTATCCCCTGCCCCATAAGCATAAGCTTATTGGCTTTCCATAAGTCAATATAATATTTGCCTTTCCCAACCGGCATAATAAACTCATTCCAATTATCAAAGCTTTCCTTAAACTGCCCTGCAACCTCCGGTCCGACCTCAAAGCAATTCTTCTCTATAGACGGTCCTATCCCGACCAGACAGTCCTCCGGCCTTGTTCCATAAGCCTCAGTCATTTTCATTATTGTCTTAGCACCGATTTTCAGCACCGTCCCCCTCCAGCCGGAATGAGAAACTGCAACTGCCTTGTTTTTTGTATCAAGGAAAAACAGAGGCACGCAGTCTCCATAGAAGGTTATCAAAGGTATCCCCGGAATATTGGTCATAAGCCCGTCAGTATCTTTAATATCACTGGCTATGGTAATTCCTTTTCCTATATCTGCTTCTTCAACAATTCTGATATTGTCCCGGTGCGTCTGATCCGAAAAAACCAGCCTGGTATAGTCAATCCCCACTGCACTGCATACCAGTTCAAGATTCCTGCGTACATTTTCCACCGTGTTCTCATTTGTAACAGAAGTATTGAGAGAGCTGCACACCCCCTTGCTCACACCGCCCACTCTGGTAGTAAAGCAATGCCTCACCATACCGCTCTCTTCAAATGCAGGAATAACAAGATATTTCAGCTTTTCTTTCTCTATCAATTTAAACATTTACTTGCCTCCATTAAGTGCCTTATCCATTTGGCAGGTTATTTGTTTTAAATCAGTTGTTCAATTATGTTATGACATAAATTGTATCATATTCAATATAAGAAATGGAGCAATTTGTTTTTCGTAGCTTTCTCCTCACTTATTCTTCGATAACATTTGCTATTCACAAATATGTAATATTTGCTATAATGTAATCAGATTAACTTAGGAAGTGAGTTTATGCCGGTGGATATGCAGAAAATCCTGGACCTGGCAGGTCCTATCCCTTTTTCAAATATTGAAGACTCAAAGGTTGTTGTTGAGAACTTTTGCAGTAAAGATATAGCTGTAGTATCTACCAACAGAAATACCAATATATCTCACGGAACCCACGTCCATGACAGCTTTGAGTTTACTATCTGCCATACCGACATACCTTCGATCGTTGTGGACAGTAGAATACAGGATGGGCCTAAAGGCGCATTGATAGCTTTCAATCCCATGCAGGAGCATGGATTGTTGCAGGATGTTGAAGGCTTTAACCTTAGCGGCATACATATAGAAAAAAGCATTGTACAAAAAGTTGCGGAAGAAATATACGGTTCTCCGAATATTGTTTTTTCCAATGATATCTTTATGGTAAGCCATGACATAAACCTTCTTACTGGTTTATTTTTGGAGGAACTGAGGTTCAAACAAACCGGCCAGGAATTCATGGCAGAAAATCTTGCACTGCTTATTATCGGCAGCCTGATAAGAAGTATAAGGCATAACCTCTCCCCCAAGCCACACAATAAACCAAAAGGTTATGAAGAAAATTTAAAAACTGTGATTGACTACATGAATGAAAACTATGCTGCCGGGGTTTCATGTTCTGAATTGTCAAAGCTGATAAAAATGGATAAATATGGGTTTATAAGAGCTTTTAAGAAGCAAACAAATAAAACCCCCTACGAATATTTACTTGATCTGAAAATTGAAAAGGCAAAGAAGATGCTGAAGGATGGAAAATACTCCATTACAGAAATAAGCATGTTGTGCGGTTTCTCCAGCCACAGCCATTTCACCACAACCTTCAGGAAAAAAATTGGCATTTCTCCAACCGAATACAAATTGGGTCTCTAGCGCCTCAAGGCTTTTTGTGCAATTTTTTGTAAGTCATTATCAATTATTTGGAAGAATTCTCAAAGATCTGATGTTACAATATTTATAATTATGTGGCTGATAATAAATAATTTAGGAGGGAAACATAAGATGAAAAAGAGAACATTAAGTATTATTCTGGCACTATGTTTAGTCATGTCTGCATTTTTCAGCATTCCCGTTTTTGCATCAGGAAACATAACTTTGGAAAAAACCGAATATACAACCGGTGAAAAGGTAAGAGCAACGGTGAGCGGGCTAACCCAATCTGAAATCGATAACAATGCAGCGGTATACTATGAAAAGCAAGGCACGAGATACGAGAACTTTGAATGCATCGAATATGTTATGTATCTTCCTGCAAATAATGTGTGCGAATTTGATGCCCCGCGTGAACTGGGAACTTATGAAGTAGCATTGCTTGACGGTGACATGAATCATATTGCCAGTGCAACTTTCAAAGTTGTTGTACCAAGAGCTAAAGAAGGGGATATTAAAATATCAAAACCAGAAGTTAAGCTCAATGAACCCATGTCAGTTACAATTAAAGGTCTTACCAAAGAAATGATCGATAATAACGCGCATTTTGGAATATGCAAGGCAAATGAGAAATTAGAAAATTCAGGTGAGACTGAATTTATTATGTATCTTCCGACTGACAACACATATCAATTCAAAGCTCCTTCTGAATTCGGCAAATATGAAGTCAGGGTGTTTTCCAGCGGCATCACAAATACTAATACCCACGAAGCCGTCTTCTTCGGCTCTGTGTCTTTCGATGTTGTATCCAGCAAAGCTAAACCCGGAGATATAGTTTTATCTAAAACATCCGTACAACCGGAAGAAAAGATGACTATTACAGTCAATGGTTTAACCCAAGGCGAAATTGACAATAACGCTTTCTTTGGTGTTTCAGCCGCAAATGAAAAATTAGAGAATACTGTTGTCACTGAATACATAATGAACTTTAAGATAGGCAATGTATATGAATTTACAGCACCCTACGAACCCGGTAATTACGAAGTAAGAGTTCTCTGTGCAAATGTAGATCCAAGCCTGTATTCATATGCTTTGTTTGGGACAGTTCCATTCACTGTAACCGGGGCACAAACCGATGAACTGGCCGCGGGTACAGAAGGATTGTCCACATGGGCTGCAGGGGAAGTTAATCAAGCCGTGTCTGAAAACCTTGTTACAGATAAGGTCCTGTCTGAATTTCCCAGGAATATCACCCGTGAAGAATTCTGCGAGCTGGCTGTACTTTTATATGAAAAACTGACAGGCCGCAAGGCAGAGGCAGGCTCCAACCCCTTTACGGATACAAAAAATCCTGAGGTGCTTAAGGCTTATAATCTGGGTATAGTTAACGGCACATCTGCTACAACCTTCTCGCCAAATGCAGATGTAACAAGGGAGCAGATATCAGCAATGCTGTTCAGGGCACTTCAGACCGCAATGCCCGCTTTGCAGGCAACAGGCGAATTCAAAGTGAATGTATTGGATCAAAATGAAATATCCTCCTGGGCAATGCCGGCAGTTAAATTCATGAATTCCAAAGGTATAATAAATGGCACCCCGGCATCCGACGGATCGGTATATTTCCTGCCAAAGAACAATACCACAAGGGAAATGGCTATAGCACTGGTTGTCCGTGCATTCAATGTGTTTAGCAGTTTTTAAGCTGTAGATGAAAATCTCCTCCGGTTCCCGGAGGAGATTTTTTATGCGCCGGGCACCCACCTCTCCCTGACATCTGATTCCATATCTGTGATTCTTTTTTCCAATTCCCTGATTTTGTCATAAACGGGGTCCGGAATATCCGTATGGTTCAAGTCCACATAGTTTACATTTACCCCGCCTTTTCTTACAACATGTGCCGGTACACCCACGGCTGTGCTGTTTGCAGGTATGCATCTCACTACTACTGCTCCTGCTCCTATTTTTGAATTATTCCCGATTGTAATAGGTCCGAGGATTTTGGCACCCGAGCCGATAGTCACATTGTTTCCTACGGTTGGATGTCTTTTCCCTTTATCTTTTCCCGTCCCCCCCAAGGTTACCCCCTGGTACAATGTAACATCATCCCCAACTTCGGCTGTTTCACCTATAACTATCCCCGATCCGTGGTCTATGAAAAATCTCTTGCCAATCTCCGCTCCGGGATGTATCTCGATACCGGTAAAAAATCTGCTGATCTGTGAAAATAACCTTGACAAAAGGAATAATCTCCTGCGATACAGACAATGGGCAATTCTGTGGGAAATAACCGCATGCAAACCCGGATAACATAATATGACCTCCAAATAACTTTTGGCAGCCGGGTCTCTTTCGAAAATTGTCTTCATATCCTCTTTCAGCTGTTTAAACATACCTATCACCCTTTACATATATTATTTGTTAGCGACAGGGCAGGTTCTAAACAAAATGCCTCTTCATACATACCTGCATATGTATGAAGAGGCATATACTGCGGTTCCACTCTCCGAATACTCATAAAGGGTACAATCATACCCCTGCACTGTAACGGGTGCACCCGTCATATCCTACTGAAGCCATGGATGCAGCTTGTTCGGTCAAAAGCTCCTGAGCGCACTTTCGGCACATATTCCTGGAGCTGCTTTCAGCTGCCGGAGCAATCCGGCCCAGCTCCTCTCTGGAGGAATATTAGTGTACCTTAACTTCCCAATCAAAGCCTTTGTCGTAATTCCTACCATTTCACTATGTTATAATAATAATTGGTTTTTTATCTGCTGTCAAGGTTTATTTTTTTGAATTTTACTCTTTTACCGGGTTTCAGCTCGCTGTCAGGGTCAACAACCACTATTTCACCTTCGGAAACACCCGAAATCACTTCAATAAAGTCATCATTCTCCAACCCGCTCACTATAGTCCGGGGTTCAAGCCTGCTGTTTTTGACAACAAACACGGAATCCTTCCCATCTATTTTAAATACCGACTTATCCGGCACATACAACGTATTTGATTTTTCCTGCACTGCAATATCTGCGTCAAGGGTGTAGCCGGGCTTCAGCTCCGAGCCGGCGTTATCAAACTTAATCCTTACTTCTACTCTCTGTTGTTCTATTCCCAGGGACGAAACCCTTCCCTCAGCCTTAGGTGCAATATAATAAACCTCTCCCTGTATTTCTTCATCATTCAGAACATCACCGGAAATAATCACTTTTTGTCCCTTCTCAATTTTAGCGATATCGTCAACCAAAACATCCGCCCTTATGTATGCAGAGTCATAATTTCCTATTTCATACAGTAAAATCCCCGGCATAACTATTTGGCCTTTTTCCACATTCTTTTCAAGTACGGTGCCCCTTATCGGGGAGTACACATCAGTCCTGCCCTTATCATACAACAGCTCCTCTACCTGTACATTTGCAGCAGTTACATTGGCTTCGAAAACCTTTATTTCATCCTTGGACACTCCCTCTTCCAAGATATCAAGATTGTATTGTGTAATTTTTACTGCCTGAAAGGCATTCCTGAAACTGCTCTCCGCCGCAGTAAGCATTGTCTCCGCATCCTTAAGGTCTTTTTCCGGAAATGCGCCTTTTTCGTGCAGCAGTCTTAGTTTTTCGCAGTTGTCCCTTTTATTGCTTAAATCCTTCAGGGCTGCATCTTCAGCTGCTTTTGCCTGTTCAAGCTGGGCTTCAGCAAGCATTATATGCTCCGGCTTAATACTGCTCTTCAAGCTTTGCAGCTGACTTTTGGAAGCCCTTTGGGCTGCTTCAGCCTTGCTAATGGCAAATCTTAGATTATCCGAGGATATTTCAAGAAGCTTATTGCCTGCTTCCACCTCATCTCCCTCATAAGCATTAATTCCGTCTACGAAACCTTCTATCCTGGCATAAATCTTCTCTGCAGTATCAAGCTCAACCTTACCCTGGAGCTCCACCAGTTCTATTATATTTCCTCTCTTTACTGTCTCAACCCTGACCTCGGGCGCACTGTTCAGGTTAAATGCCATTACTGCCGAAGCTGCTGCAAATAAAAACGCAGCCCATTTCATTGCAGACTTTTTATCCAAAATTCTTTTTAGCATATATACACCCCCAAATTCTCATAAATGTCAATTCTCCCGATCCTTTAATACTTCAACCATATCCAGGCCCGAAATGTTCCTCTTATTTGCATACTGCGCAAGTATGGCAAATATGAAGACACTTGAACAGGTTATTATATATGTTTTTGTGCTTATTATCACTTCCATGGCAAAAAGCTCGTTGCTGAACATACCCGCCAGAATATTACACATGAACCTGCCGAACACTATCCCCGGGAGCAGGGAAATTATGCCGTTCATCATGTTTTCCCTTAATATGGTGCTTTCAACCTCTCTGCCGGTATACCCCAACACTTTTAATGAAGCAAGCTCTCTCCTTCTTTCCATAATATTGATCACAGTTGTGTTGAAAACTATGGCAAAACCCATAACGGTACCAAAGAATATCATAAAGCCTACAAATGTATACATTAGGTCCAAAAACTGCATAAAATCATAATACCCATCTACTCTTGCCTCTACAGTCTCAATTCCCGGCATTTCATATAGCTTGTCTATAACCTCTTCTTCCTTACCGGCCTTTACGCTGATGAGGGCACCGGTAGTAAATACCCCTTCCTCTGCAAGCTCCCCAAGCTCCCTCATATTCATATAACAGCTGAAGCCCGCATACTGCTTGACTATTCCGGCAATCCTGACATCTTTCTCCAGCACTTTGCCCAGGTATAGCTTTACCTTAACCGTGTCCCCCGGCTCTATTTCCAGTTTTTCAGCAATTGTGTGGGCCATGAGCATGCCGCTGTCCGGTACTCTTACAGGCAAACTTCTGTCATCCGCAAGATGGTAAAAGCTGTTTTCTTTAATAAGTCCCACAGCAAGGGAACCCTCTGTCTTCCAATCCTTTTCTATCTCAATAGGTATCTCTGATAACGGCTCCGCCCTTTGTATACCGGCAAGACTTTTCAGCTCATAAGCATCATAGTATGGGGTCGGTCGGGAAAATATCACCTTATAGTCCTGCTTTTGAAAAACGAAAAAGCTTTGATTCAATATATACTTTATACTGTCCATAAAAAAAAGCGAGACCATGAAAAACATGATGGTAGCCATCATGCCTACTATTGTAAATAGTGTCCTCGTTCTGCTCCTGAACACATTTCTGATGCTCATTTTCCATCCGAAATGCAGCCTGTTCCAAATAAAGCCTACGCTCTCCAGGAAAATGCGTCTTCCCGACTTCGGGGATTCAGACCTCATCGCGTCCGCAGGACAAATGCTGAGAACCCTTTTTGCGGAATTGTAACCTGCCAGAAGGCAGAATCCTATGCTTATAAAAACCCCAATCACAAGAATATCCCAATAGATTTTGATTTCCATCACGGGTATGCTGAATATCTGATTATACAGCCCGGTAAATTTCACACCTACCAGAAGCCCTGCAAGGACAGCCGGTATTGACCCGGTAAATGCTATCAAAATCGAATACAATATATAATGCCACAATATCCTTTTATCCGTATAACCTATTGCCTTCATAATCCCTATGAGTACCCGCTGATTGCTGATAATCCTCCTCTGCATTATGTAAATGATTGTTGCTGCAACAGTAAGGAAAAGCGCAGGAAACATAATTGCCATTTTCTCCAGTTCTGAAATCTCATTGTCCACCATTGCATTGCTCTGCTGGTCTTTCCGCTCTGTCCCCGATATGTAGCCATAAGGCTGCAACATGTCTTCCAATTCGTCAGTAATTGCTTTTTTATCCGTATTTTTCTCAAATATGACATGCACCTGATTGTACATGCCTCCGGAACCAAGTATGGATTTGGCTGCGGACTCCTTGATATATACTATCCCGAATTTCTCCGGAGAAGGCGAAACCTCCGCAGGGGATTTCATTGCATAAATAAATTCAGGGCTGTCTACTACTCCATCAACATTAAACTCATGAATTTTCAGATTAATTATTGCTTTTAGCTTGCTGCCCTTCCTCAGCCTGTAAAAGTCGGCAAACTTTCTGCTCACAAGGCAGGAATTCTGGTCAGTGTCATTGAAATATCCGCCGGATCTGAAAACGAGTTTGTTTATCGCAGGCTGCCCATAATCAGGCAATGAAACAAGCCTTACCGTGATCCTTTTGTTCTTGCCCATGTCGGCTCCTACATCTGCAGAAACCCTTCCTATGGCATCTTTCACACCTTTAAAGGCTTTCACTGCCTTTACACCCTCAGGGGATATACCCTGCAGCTCCGCATAATAATCCAGGAAACTGTATTGTTCATAATAACGTGTTACGGAATTCTTCAGGTTTTGATAGGACATGTACGAAGCGGAGAACATGGTTATTCCTGCAAATATCACGGCTGCTGCAGCAATAAACTGCCCTTTGGACTTGAATACTTCCCTGATTATCATCTTATTCAGCTTTTTCATAGCGTCACCACTCAATCATATCAGGGTCTGCGGGGTTGTCATTGATGTAATTCTCCACTATCTCGCCGCTTCGCATTTTTATCACTCTCTGCGCTATTTCGGCAATGGGCTGATTATGGGTAATAATAATTACTGTTTTGCCGGTTTCTTTATTTATGTCGCACAGCAGCCCCAAAACAAGCTTCCCCGTGGTATAATCAAGAGCCCCCGTAGGTTCATCGCAAAGCAATACATCCGGATTCTTTGCTACCGCTCTGGCTATGGCAACCCTCTGCTGCTCTCCGCCGCTCATTTGGGATGGAAAATGGTTCATTCTCTCCTTCAGACCGACCTTTTCGAGAACCGCTTCTATATCCAGAGGGTTATCGGAGATTTCAGCCGCCAGCTCAACATTTTCTTTAGCTGTGAGATTGGGCATCAAGTTGTAGAACTGGAATATGAAGCCGATATTTTTTCTTCTGAAAAAGGTCAGCTGCTTATCGTTATATTTGCTTATATCAGAAGAATTAAAAAACACCCTCCCCGAGGTCGCCTTGTCCATGCCTCCAAGGACATTCAGCAGAGTGCTTTTGCCTGAACCGCTTGGGCCCAGAACCACTACCAATTCTCCTTTTTTTATATCAAATCTTGCCCTGGTTAGTGCTTTTACCTCAACCTCGCCCATCTTATAAATCTTCGATACGTCCTCCAAGCTGAATACTGCGCTCTCAGCCATGAGTACACCCCTTCCGGAATAATTTATATTACCAGATTAATGAACCTATCCATATATTTGCCTATAATACGCTCCATGACCGATTTGTCTATGCCCAGCACCCTTTGGGCAATAAACACAACGGCCTGGAGCCTTTCAATATATATATCCCTGCCTTCCAGATATATATTTAAATCCCCGAGAAAATGAGATCCCATCATCAAAAAAGTAACAACCTCTTCTGGATACTCTATATCGAATATCTTCTCTTCAATACCCTGTTTGACAATCTTTATCACTAAGGGAGTCGCATATTCAATAAATTTCCTTTCAACCTTTTCGTGCAGCTCCATATTGTCCCTGGTATGTAAATTGAACATTACCCCTTCATTATTCTTTATCAATTCAATACCCTTGTCAAAAATCATTTCGACCTTTTCCACGACATCAAGCTTTTCATTATCCACTATTAACACGAAGCTTTCCATAAACGTGTCGAGAAATTCCTCGGCAATAGTGCAGAAAACATCATCCTTGGATTTAAAATAGTAATAAAAGGTACCTTGGGCAACTCCTATACTTTTGACGATATCGCTGACCGCAGTATTCTCGAATCCTTTTTCATTAAAAAGCTTTTCAGCCGCATTAATTATCTCACGTCTTCTTTCATCAGGATCCTTGCTTATTCTTGCCATTGGTCTCCTCCTTAGCATCATTACTGACTGATGTCAGTCAATTTATTTTATTATACTATACTGACTGACATCAGTCAATAGGATTTGGAAAATTCTCTGCATAATAGCTTTCGGCTTTCTGGGCATAATTGCATTCCGCTATTTACATCCATTTACATATATGTTAAACTATATACACGGGCATTTTGCAGGATTTCTGCAAGGTGCTTTATCATAACGGGATTTTAATAAGGCAGGGAATGTATGCCCGCAACTTTTGGTAGCAGGAGACATTTAATATCCCTGTTATATTATTTGCTTTTTAATGTCAGTGTAATATTGGGGGTGTCCGACTTGTCAAAGGTAGTTGTTTCAAAGAGAATATATGAAATGCTTGTAAAACACCTGACAAAAATTGAAGAAGAAAAGTTAAGTGTAATTGAAAAATACTACCCTGTATGGACTAACGAACGGAATGATTTTCAGGAACTTATGGATTCCTACATCAAAAATATTGAAGATATTATATATAATGAGGTTACTGTCGACAGCAAGGCACCCGATAACTGCCCTTTTGTAATAATCGGAAGCCTGGTTACGCTAAAAGACCGGCAAACGGATGAAACCGAAGAAATGCAAATAGTATCGCCCTTCATGGGTGAAATAGACCTTAATGTAGATAGTGCATCATATTTATCACCTATGGGAAGAGCATTCCTTCTGAAGAAAATTAATGATGATGTTAAGGTGGAAACTCCTATGGGAGTATTTCATTACATTGTTGATGGCATAGAGCTGCCTACGGATATGTTTTGATTTATGGCCTTATTATCTCACTTCCTCCTATTCCATAAGCAAAAAACCTTTCTTTTCGGAAGGGATTCAGGGAGGATATGGGAATTCCTTCGCAAAACGCTAAAAAGTTGATACCATTGATACCGCTCAGCTTTTCATCTATATCATCCAAGGAAAACACTATTTTATAATTATTGCAGCTTTCTTTATTTCTTCTATTATTCAAAAAGTCGTCAAGCTGGCCCATTATATACCGGGTAAGAAGAGCTTTTCTCCCCCTTGTATCCAACCCAATGTCTCCGGCTCTTATCCATGTTTTATTCCCAATGTCGTAAATCTGATCGGACAATGTGAACTTATAGCTCTTTCCCCCGTAATTAATAACGTATTCCCTTTCACCTGCCGGATCGTAGGAATACCAATTATCATCAATGTCTGCAATCATAAGCCTGTCGTAGAGTATTATTGCTTTCATAGGCATATACCGCTTCAGTTCTTTCTGTTTGTCCGCATCATTCATATTGAGGTTCCTGAAAAATAATCTGTAGAACCATTTAACAGCCTCATCCCTGTCAACCGGCATATTATTGCCGTCTTGGGTTCCGACTCCATACCCCGTTCCCTGATTATAAATAAATTTACCGGTATTGTATGCCCTATAACCGGAAGCCGCATTGGCCCCGGCATCTAATGCTCTCTTGTATCTTTCTGCCATTATATCCAGATTGTCTATTCCCTTGCCGATAAAAAACAAGCTCCATGTACAGAATATGAAAATGAGGCTCCAGAAAAACGATTTCACAATATCACTTCCTGTAAATCTTATTGGATGTAGACCGATGCTTTGCCAAAGTACCTGATATCCGCCTCAGACCCGGATTTTGTGCCATAGGGAGTGATACTGTACAGTCTCCCCAAAGGATGTTCATTGCGGCTCTCGGTATAAACGTTTATAATATCGTAACCCATGGAGCGCAAATCCTTTCCGATAACTTCATCACCCACAATTACTTCAGGGGTGTCCCCTGCGCCCGTAAACCTTTCCGCCGTCACAATAATATCAAATACCCCAAACCTTGAGAGCTTGTCCGCCATCTCGTTATAGACAGAGCTGTATAAAGCACCCTTTTTTGCAGCCACCTGCGTGTATTGATATACTATATTCTCTACTGTCTGCTGCCTTATTCTGAAGTCCCTGTCCAGAACGGCATGAAATGAATACCACATGAATATCGGTATTACTAAAAGAGATGCCCAAAACTTTTCCATACGATAATTCTCCTTTTCGGCATCCGGTATTTTATGAGATTTTTGTAAACCTTATCTTTGTTATGGCCCCAGTATCTCTTATTATTGTTTTTGCATAATACTTAGAAGGCTCAACCTGTTCCTCAATACCATCGGCGTTTTCCAAATAGTCTTTCCCGTCAACTGAAATATTTATAGTATTTCCTGTTTTACAATAATACCTTACCGTCTGTATTACATTATTTGCTGCAACTATTGCCGGGGCATCATCATTTTCCATTTCTGCCTTAACAGCAGTAAGTGTTTGATTCGCTGTCTCCGCCATTGCAATTTGTGTATCCTTCTGGGGTATATACACCTGATTGACGTACATAAGCCCTGCTGCTGCAACCACCACAAAAATCAGTATTACTGCCCAGAATTTCTCCATAATTCATGCTCCTTTCATTCACTATTTAATAAAATTCATAGGGTTGGATAGTGTCGACAAGCTGTATGAAAAATAC
>JAKPKE010000007.1 GCA_029553855.1 Bacillota bacterium
AACGGAAACCTTGACTTTGAAAGAGACAGTGCGTTTCTGGATAAAGTGTTCACGGAAAATTTATATAAATTAGGGCGTATTGCCTGTGTAAAGCTTGCAGAAATATATATATCGAGAGGCATGCAGGAACGGGGAGCCGAGCTTTTAAACAAAGGCCTGAACTATGTATCAAAAATTGATACCGATATGCTGAGATTAAGATATGAATATGCAGGAGCCCTTGTAAAGGAAGGGCCCGAAAGGCTGGACAGCCTTACAAATCTGGCAGGATACATAGAAACGGCAGAAAACAACGAGCTGGGATGGAAGATGTATAAGGCAATTGCTTCGGAATTTATAGAGCGGAAGGACTACAGGGAGGCCTTGAAATGCCTCATTAAATCCCTCAGCTATCTTAGAAAGCTTGTGCATAATGTGCCTGATGAATACAAAATAAGATTCATAAACTCTCATGACAGGAACACGGTAAAAGAAAGCCTGATACGGGCAGCGGAGATTTTGACATCAGGCAGGCCAGGTTCTGCAAACATAAGGAAAACTGTTATGGGCAGGAGGTTGACGGGCAAACGGAAGGAGAGCCTGAACCTGCATGAAATAGACAAATATTTTGACTATACGGAATACAGGAATATATTCAGATATAATGGGACCGACGAAATATCAGCAAGCAGAAGTACGGACATAAATGTGCGGATGGGATTCCTGGAAAGGATACAGGACCTGCTTGTCAGGTTTAGTGACGATGAAAGAGCTAACCTGAAGCAAACCATAAGCCTGCTTGCGGAGATAACCCAGGCAAAGAATGCATTTATAGCGACATTGCAGGAAGATGACAGTCTGGATGTAATAGCCTCCTACAACAGGTATTCGGAGATACCTTTTTATAAATATATTATAGAGCAGGCAAAACAGAAAAAGGACATTATAATAATAAATGATGCTTTCGAATATAATGCCGGAAAGGGAGACATACTGATACCCAGGGATATAACGGCAGTATTCTGCATACCGTTAATGACATCGAAAGAAAGTGACTGCATAGGGATAGAATTGGAAGAAGAGAGAAGAAGATATCGGGCTCAGGAAGACGATACAATAATAGGCTATATATATCTTGATACCGACAGCATAATAAACAACTTTACCCAGGAAAGCAGCCAATTTTGCATAATGGCATCGAATATAGCCTATATATTGACAGACAATTATAATATGAAGACAGTATCGACGGTGGACAGGCTTACAAGGCTATATACCAGGAAGCACTTTGAATCAATACTGTCAAATGAGCTTATGCGCATGGAAAAAGAGGGAGGACAATTCTCGATAATAATGTCGGATATAGACAGGTTCAAGAATGTAAATGACCGCTTCGGGCATCAAAAGGGAGATGAAGTGCTGCAGAACATAGGCAGTATAATAATGGGCAGCGTAAGAAAGGGAGATATATGCGGAAGGTATGGAGGAGAGGAGATAATAATACTGCTTCCCGGTTCAGATGCAGAAGGAGCATACAAAGTAGCGGAGAAGATAAGAAAGAAGGTAGAGAATTCAAAGCTTTTGGGACTTAACACACCGCTTACGATAAGCCTTGGGATATCCTCGTACCCGGAGCACAGCACCTGGGCGAAGGATCTTATAGACAAAGCCGACCAGGCACTATATCATGTAAAAGAATCCGGAAGGAACGGGAGCAGAATATATGAACCCAACATGTCAAACAGTTTAAAGAGGATAGACAGACTTGAAGGTATAATATCGGGAGATCCCGTTGAGGACCAGAGGAAAGCGAAGACCCTGCTTGAGATATTGGAGCTTCAGAGGAATAATGACAAGACAGTGGAAGAGAAGATGTTCAATTTCCTGGGGAGGATAATAGAAGCATCGGAAGCGCAGACAGGGGGAATATTCTTCATAGAAGAGACATCGGATGGAGGCGCAAGAATAGGCAGAAAGATTCTAAGGAAGAGTCTTACGGGAACAGAAGCAGAAGAAATCTACTATAACGAGGGGATACTGCAAAAGTGCATAAACAGCAAAAGGGGAGAATACCAGATAGACTGGAGCGGTTATCCCGGGATAGACTCTCTGACCGGAATGCCTGACTGGCAGTCAGTAATACTGATACCGATGATAGACAGGGGAAGGCTTAAAGGAGTGGCATACCTTTCCGTATCCATAAAGAATAAGGAGTTTGACGCAGGTACCTATAATTATGTCAA
>JAKPKE010000024.1 GCA_029553855.1 Bacillota bacterium
TCAGGGATTTATTACAGATACATAAACTCATCTTCCACGAGCGGTCACGCATTGGCTGAGACCGATTACTGGGAGCTTATGAATACGGATATGATAAACACGCAGACATTAAATTGGGGCGAGGGGTTCACAGTCATACCTGCGACTGGGGTAAGCGATTATTACACGATTACGGCAGGTTACACATTGACTGGCTTTAACACTAAAGCAGACGGCTCGGGATTCGCTTATTATCCTAATCAGAGCGCATCAATATTCAATAACCTCGTACTATACTGTCAATGGAGTGTGGCATAATGGCTAAGATTAAGGCAGTAATTGACATATTAGGTGCTTTAAATAACAGGATAGATTCATTATCTTCCCCTGAAGTTATTAACAATGTGTCAAAACCCGTCTTATATGGCAATACTACAAGAAATAGTGGGTTTCTCGGATATCCAATGGTGCGGAAGATAAGCGATGGTGGGAGAATGATATCCCAATCAGATGGATTTAACGGATATGTGTTTGGATATTGTGATAGCGGCGGGTTAGGGAATTTAGAGTTTACAATATCAGGAAGCGAAATTTCGGTTGTGGTATTTTATTTTAATCAGTTAGCAGGACAATGGGCAATAGAAGCTCTTGTTGACGAGGGAACGGCTGACGAACAGACTTTGTATTCTGATGATAATATATGGGCGATTAAATTTTTGACGGCTTCTGCTTCCCATACAATTAAATTTACAAAGTGGAGTGTGCCTTATTATAGTATGTGTATCACTCACATAGAAGCATTGGCTAATACTTTGGAATTTACTAATCAATGGATAAGCGACCTAAATTCTACTACTCAAAAGACAAATGATCCAGTTAAGCCTGTGTATAGTGTTTTGGCTAATTATGGCAATATGAGTGTTACGGATAGGGATAAAGAATTAAAAGACTATGTGCAAGATGGCATATTCCCTACATTGAATTTCGAGATAATCTTATATATCAACGGGAAGCAGATACAGTCACACACAGCCATTGTAACACCGTACGAGAACAATTCAATGACCTTTGGAATGGAACTGACAAATAAACTATCTCAATGGGATAACCTAATGTATACAGGTTATACCATTACGGCGGGAACAACAATAACGGCATATGATTTACTTGTAGATATGATAACTACTGCTATACCAACATTGACAGAACCTGACGTGGCTGTGATGTGTGATACAGAGATACTGACATTCGATTTGTATTATCCTGTTGATGTAAAGACAATGCTGTCATTTATAACGATACCCGCAATAGGAAGCGATTTAATAGTAACAGAAGATACCCTTAGGATTTCGGTTGAAAAAATCTGCCTTTTAGGGCAACTGCAAGTATATGAAAATGATGATGGTGAAGTAAAATTTGTGAATGACAGACCCTACGCCACAGAATTAGAAAAAACAAATGCTAAAGTAATTCCATTGAAAATGCAAAGGTCTTCACTAAAGTACGAAATACTCTTGACTAACGCATATACAGACGTACTGTTTAAATAGGAGGGAAAATGGCAATAGATAATGTCTTGACAATAAGCACAAACGAACTGTTCAGAGATGATCCCTATATGATATTGGGCGCAAACATAGTGCCTAATGGGAATATGGAAACAAGTGGAGGTTGGTTGGGCAAAAGGAACGGTTCTTCAAGTTCATTGTCCATAGATACTGCTAATCAAAAAGCGAGTATGTTTGCATATTCTACTGATCCAACTATATATAGTATGGAAATATACCAAGACATCACCTATCAGCAAATTGAAGCCCATCAAATTTATTTCAGTTGGCAATCGAGAGTGTGGAATAGGGAAAACTACGCGTCATCTGCTGGAAGTTTTAATTTATGTTTTTATTTGGATAGTGCTATTTATTCGATTACAGATTCTGTTCCATATTTACCACATAGCACTACATATACACCAGACGAAGATGACCTTTGGGAACAATACGATTATATTTATACAGTCCCCTCTGCAAAAAGCACATTTTTATTCAGGACTTATACTGAACAAGGTCTGCCCTATATAAACCAATCTACATGGTCTTGGCAGTTAAGAAAGGTTGGGGGCGTGGATTTGACTTTATTACATGGTGCAGGGAACGAGCCTGATATAGCAGAGTGCAGGATTTTATATCCTGACATATATGAAACACCCACTACCATAAAAATTGAAGACACAATCAAGGCGAATATCCTTTCCGATTACTCTAACGGGATAATAACGGCTAAACATAATGACATTGCCTGTCTTGATGTATATAATATAGACGGGGATAAGGTTTTGGATTTTTCTAAGGGCGAGATATTGAAAGTCGGTGACATAGTAAGGATAGACAAGGATAATGACGGAAATTCCTTATTGAATAAGCCTGACGGATCACCCAGATATTTTCAGATAGTAGAGAGGACTTTTAAGAAGTCAGGAGTTCCGTCATTAGCATTGAAATACAGAGAGGTAAAATAGGAGGAAATCATGGCAATATGGAACAGAAACAAAGTACCACCAGCAAACCTAAATGCGGGGCAGCAATACACCGCAGAAGATTGGACTTCGGAGCAAACCTTTAATGCGGCTAATAATAACGCTTTTTACGCAGTTGACTATGCGGAGGCTTTAGGTGATACCCCCGACACATCGCAGGTTGGGAATATAGGAACGCCCACAGTCACCTTAATTGATAATGTAAAAACCATAGACGGAGTTGAAAAGACTTTCAAGAAATTCAAGTTCGCAAATCTCAAAGGCGAAAAGGGTGATGATGGAAATGACGCTAATGTAGTACAAGAGTTCGGCACTTCCACAGTAGACGCAATATCACAGAAAGTAATAACAGATAAGTTTGATGAAAGGGAAATAATATTAAATGCACATATCGCCTCACCTCTGCCTCACAAGATGCTGGTAGATGGAGTAGCTTACAACTACGGACTATCCCAAGCGGATGGATTCGTTAAATTTATATACGAAGAGGAGGAAGAATAAATGGCTGAGATACTATTGCCAAACAAAAATCAGATTGACAAGATAATTAAAAAAAGCCCATTTCACAAAACGTATGGGATTGACTGGGACGTATCAGCTAAAACATTTACGCGTACCAATGACGCAGCAGATGCTGTAGTAAATCTAGGGACTGACCTCAATATTGTTGAGAATGATTTTGATGTGTCTGAAATATTCGGCTCGATAACAGAGGTAGAAGATGATTATGGAAATGTTTTCATAAAGTGGCCTAAAACATATTTAAGAAAAATAGTCACTCCTACCAGGGTGATAAACCAGGCATCTTTACAGAAAAAACCTAACTATTACAG
>JAKPKE010000038.1 GCA_029553855.1 Bacillota bacterium
TGTAAGAGTAGTTCTGGATATCGGAATTCCAATCGAGGCAAGAATAACCAAGGAATCTTTAAATGAAATGGACATAAGAAAAGGAGACAAACTCTATGCAATTTTCAAGGCTATGGCAGTAAAAGTATATAAATAATATTCTATTTTGAATTTGCAATTGTTTATTCAATAGAAAAATGACCGGCAAAGTGTGATTATCACTACAGCCGGTCATTTGCCTCATATGAGGCAAATTAATGTGCATGCACTAAGAAATATTATTTTTTTACTGCAAGGAGTGAATTTGCCACCAGAGCTTTGTATTGATCTTCTGTAAGCTGACAGTGATAGAATAGCTTGTAATATCTTGCTGCCTCATCATATACGTTGTACTGAGCCTGCTCCGGATATAAAAGCTGTGTAATCCAGATCATTCCCATGTAGCGGTTTACGGAAGGCGGGTTGCCCATCCAGTTGTAAGGACCTATAGGTACTTCATAACAGCGGCCATTTTTTATTGCGGCAAGTTCCTGCCAGGCCTTATCCTGTGCCGTTTTGTCATAAATACTGTCAGGGGCAAAAATAATGACCTCGGGATTCCACAGTACTATTTGCTCCATATCCACCGGGTTTCCAGTACCCTTGCTGGAAATATCTTTTACTACAGCTAAATTGTTGCTTACCTGGTCAATAATTTCCGCATGAAAAGAGCCTTTGGCCAGCACATTAAGGCCATCCTCGCCTGTGCAGTACAGGAGACCGGCTTTTCCGCTTTCGCCTACTCTTTTCATAATATCCTGGGTTTTGGTTTTGACTTCCTCGCAGTACTGTGCCAGTATCTCAGCTTCTTTTTCCCTGCCGAGAAGCTTACCCAACATTCTATATGCTTCAGCCATTGTATCTGTTGTAGCTTGGACATGGATGGTAGGAATGCCGACCTGTTTCATAATGTTGTCCATATCCTCAATGATAGTAGGCTTTGAATCTCCAATGTCGATAATGATCTGGGGATCAGCCTTGGCGACTTCCTCAAGGTTCAGATTCCCTTTTCCGTAGAACTGTCCAAGCACAGGAAGATTGTAATATTGAGCGCTCAGATATTGTTCTGCATTTGAATCCCACTTGCTGGAAAGTCCTACAAACATATCGGGAGCCAAAGCAAAAAGTACGATTTGAGCCATAGTGCCTGAAGGTGCAATTCGTGTAATTTTCTTGGGAACTTCAACCTCATGCCCGGCAGAGTCAGTAAAGGTAATAGTTGCATTCTCATTTTCAGCAGCTGCCGCAGAAGCCTTTTCAGATGCTTTTCCTTCAGCAGTTGTATTTTCTGCCGATTCGCTTTTACTGCAGGAAACAATGACAGACATTATCAGGCAAATTACAAGCAGCACAGCGATTACTTTTTTTCTCATTAGATTTCCTCCCTTTTCAATTTACATATTAGAATTAAACCGATGGTTATAATCTTCTTCAATAATGATTTTTGGAATACAGAATTTTGCTTTATCCTCGTAGAAACTCTGCATTTCCACGTCTACTCCATAAAGGTTCTGTATCAGGTTTTCCGTGTAAATATCGCGAGGCGCGCCGCAGGCCATAATCCTTCCGTTCTTCAAGGCCAATACAACGTCAGAAAACATAAAGGTCTGATCCGGGTTATGAGTCGATTGGATAATAGTATAACCCTCCTTTGCCAAGGATTTTATTTGTGTCAGAACCAGGACCTGATTGCCATAGTCCAGATTTGATGTTGGTTCATCCAGAAGGAGTATTTTGGTTTCCTGCACCAAAGCACGCGCTATTAAGGCAAGCTGCCTCTCACCGCTGCTGATTCTGAAATATCCATGGTTTTTCAGATGGTATATCCCAAGTTTTTCCAGGACTGCATTTACAAGCTTCACTTGCATCTGACCGGGACTTGAAATAGTAGAAACCTGATTGGTTGTACCCATGAGAACCATATCGAATACGCTGAAATTAAAGGATGGGTAGTGAGATTGAGGAACATAGGCTATCAGCTTTGCCATATCCTTTATACTGAGGCCCTTGATATTAATACCGTTCAGCAGCGCATGTCCGTCATATCCCTTCAGCAGGCCAAGTATACAACGAAACAGAGTAGTTTTCCCCACTCCGTTGGGGCCCAGAATTGATAACAATTGATTGTCCATGGCTGTAAAACTAACGCGGTCTAAAATAAGCCTGTCACCATAGCTGAAACTAAGGTTTGATACTTCAATGCTCAATTCGCTTCCCCCTTTCTTGTAATCAGGTAAATGAAAAATGGAGCACCGATAAAGGCTGTGAGTATGCCTAAGGGAATTTCTGTAGTTAAAAGATTCCTTGAAACGTTATCCACCAACAAGAGAAAAATGGCACCAAACAGCATAGAGGCAGGCATCAGATACCTGTAATCATTTCCTGTAAGTCTTCTTGCCAAGTGAGGGATGACCAAACCTACCCAGCCGATCATACCGCTTACAGAAACGCTGGCTGCCGTAACAAAGGTAGCACAGATAATTACAATCAAACGTATTTTATTGGAATTAACCCCCATTGTTCTTGCCTCATCGTCACCCATAGTGAGAACATTCAACCGCCACCTTAAAAGAAGAAGAGGAATAATTCCTATGGCCATAGGTAAGAAAGCAAACTTAATGTCGTCGAGCTTTGCTCCGGACAAGCTGCCCATAAGCCAATAGGTTATGGCAGGAAGCTGATCGTTTGGATCGGCAATTAATTTGATAAACGATGTACCGGCAGAAAAAAGGGAGCTGACCATAATGCCTGACAGAATCAGGCCCAATATGCTTTTCCCCCTCGCCTTTTTGCTGATGAGATACACCAGGAAGACAGTCAGTAGACTAAAGCTAAAGGCGCTGACGGTAATTAAATAACTGCTTCCATATAGCAGGACTGCCAATGCTGCACCAAAGGCTGCACCGGCAGAAGCACCCAAAATATCAGGAGCAGCCATGGGATTTTGAAAAACACCTTGATAAGCTACTCCTGCAGCAGACAGGCAACAGCCCACCATACAGGCTAATATGATACGGGGCAGGCGTATGTTGATTAAAACCGTTTCTATCCGGTTTGACCAGAATTGTTCTATGGGAAAGACCTTTGAAAGTAAGATTCCAAGCAATTCCCTGGTGAAAATAGGGTAACGGCCAAGCCGGAAAGAAATTATTACAGTAATAATAAGAAGTATTCCAAGTATAAAAATGATTGTTGTGTTCTTCCTAAATTGCTCCATTTTTTCTTTCCACTTCCTGACAGAGGGTTCCCACTTCCGGCGAAACCATACGGTTCTGCAAAAAGCTGCCAAATTTCTGTTCTGATAAAAATTATACTAATTTAAAAAGGACAAGTCAATACAAAACATAATGAAACAATATAAAACATAATGAATACACATAATAAGTTACAATAAATCAAAATACATGTGGAAATAAGATATAAAGAAAGTTATAATATAACCGTTGTCGGGCAAAAAGTTTCATAAATAGTATCAGGAGTAGAGAATTATGAATTTTAACTGGAATTCGAATACAATTCGATGGTATCAGGAAGCAGATGCATATTCAGGTTTTTCCAGAAATATCGCAAATTTTGTTGCCCCGCGGTTGGAAGGCTATTCTACGCTCTGCGATATAGGCTGCGGTCTGGGACTTGTGGATTTGGAGCTAAGTAAATATATTAATGGCATTACATGCATAGATATTAACAGAGAAGCTATTGAAGCCCTGAAAAAAAGTGTTGAAGACAGGAAGATTACAAATATTGAAACGCGGCTGATGGACTGCAATGCTATCGATGAAGTCTGGGACGTCATATTTATTAGTTTTTTTGGCGGCTGCAATTTGCAAGAATTTCTTCACTATTGTAAAAAACTTATCGTTGTAGTCAACAAAAAAAATCATAGTGAACTCATTCCAATAAAATACAGGACCTTCAAAAAGAATACGGTTGATCAGGTAGAGCAGGTATTAACAGAAAAAGGGATATCTTATTTGCTCACCGAGGTTTCTTATGAGTTTGGACAACCATTGATTTCCCTGGAGGATGCCCAAAATTTCGTAAGGGCACATTCTCCTCAAATTACTGCAGAGGATTTGTCGAACTTTCTGTCCGACCGGCTCACTGAAACAGGAGAAAAGCAATACCCTTTTTTTATACCCCGTATGAAGTCAATGGGCATATTCGAAATAGAAGGGAAGCTGTGACATATGCATGTTTTTTTGACAGGAGGAATACAAGTCGGGAAAAGTACAATAATAGACAAAACCCTTTCTCTTTTAAAGATAACTCCAGGAGGGTTCAGAACCTACTTCGGTTCTGACCGGGGAGCTTCCGACCGGTTTTTGTATATGAGTTCTGCCGTCGGGTCAAAGCTTTTTTCAGTAAAAAACGCTGTTGCATATTTTGCGGAAGGAAAAGCACCGCAAGCTTTCACAAGCAGATTTGACACTTATGGTGTTGAACTGATCCGGTCAGCCGGAAACAGTTCAAATCTGATTATAATGGATGAGTGCGGCAGTCTTGAGCGTGGTGCTCTTGTCTTTCAGAAGGAGGTTATTGACGCTTTGGATGGCAATACTCCGGTCTTTGGTGTGATTAAGCAATCCTCCGGAGGTTGGACAGACCGTATCAGGAACCATCCAAAAGTAAGGTTGATTACTGTTACTGTGAATAACCGTGATGTTCTGCCTCAAAGGATAGCCTGTTTGTTTACAAATCGTATAGATATTCCATATGTGCCATAAAAGCTTAATCAAGCTGCATTGACAACTTAACAGTTAAAGTGATAATATATCAAGGTAAACCGTAGCTAATCATATAATAAATTGTTGATGCGGGAAATTAAAATGAATGAATTTTTCATGAAAAAAGCTTTGGAAGAAGCCAAAAAAGCTTTTGAGAAGGATGAGGTTCCCGTTGGTGCCGTAATTGTCAGAAATGATGAGATAATAGCGGCAGGCCATAACAGCAGGGAATTATCTAAAGATGCAACGGCACATGCAGAGATGCTTGCGATAAAGAAGGCATGTGAAGCACTTGGCGGCTGGCGGCTTTTGGACTGCGATATGTATGTGACCCTGGAGCCTTGCGCCATGTGCAGCGGTGCAATAATGCAGGCAAGGATAGAAAGACTTTATATTGGAGCTATGGATCCCAAAGGTGGTGCGGCAGGGTCAATAATTAACCTGTTTGAAGACTGCCATTTTAATCATAAGACTGAAGTTATAGAAGGCATTCTTGAGGATGAATGCAGTCAGATTCTGAAAGATTTTTTCAAAACAAAACGATAACTATGGAGAGGTATCGAAGTGGTCATAACGGGGCTGACTCGAAATGTGTGGAGCTATGTGGAAGCCATGTAGCCGAAAACCTTGATTTTATGGGGTTTTCCAAACCCTCGGAGTTCGAATAGAGATGGATTTTAGAGCTGTTCTATCCGAGTTCTATCCGAGGCAGTTTTACAAGTTAATAATATCTGGAGGAGTACCCAAGTGGTGAAGGGGTCGCACTCGAAATGCGATAGGTCGGCAACGGCGCGTGGGTTCAACCCCCACCTCCTCCGCCATGGAGCTGTTAATTTCAAAGATTAGCAGCTCCTACCTTTTTAAGCGGCAAAGACTTCTGAATAATCTTTGCTGTTTTTTTCTTGGATTGGTATTCCAAATGTCCATAGGTATTAACTGTTGTCCGAATGTCGCTGTGACCAACCCAATCTCTGATGCGCTCCATAGGCACTTCATTGGCCATCATCAATCCTACGCACGAATGCCGAAGGTCATGAAACCTGACATGCGGCAATCCGGCTTTCTTGAGTAACTCCCGGTGCCTGTTGGTTATGTAACCCGGGTCGATGATTTCCCCCAAAGGATGGACGCAAAGATATCCAAGCCATTCGTTGCTGTATGAACTGCCGCAAAGCTTCCTCAGTTCTTTGTTTTCAGCTATTTTTGCTTTTATCCTTTCCTCTACATAAGGAATCAAGGGATAAGTGCGGTTGCTTAAATCCGTTTTAAGCTTATCGGAAGGGATATATATCTTTTGCTTATCGATCACTGCTGTCGTTACAGTGTGATTAGCCCGAAAGAATTTGTGCTGAAAATCAAATTGCGATTCCCTGGTGCCAACACACTCACTGCGTCGCATCCCATAAAAGCCGCCGAGCAATATAGGGATTTCAATAATATCTCCGACAATAAATTCGAGATAATACTGCATCTGTTCGGCATTGAGCGTCGCCGCATTATATTTCTCGATTTTGTGTAAGGTGATTGCGCTGTTTGGATTCACACTGATCATCTTTTTGCTGACGGCATAATTCAATACCTGGTTGATAACGGTGTAATCCTTGGCAACTGTAGCCTTCTTCTTGCCGTGTTTCAGCCGATAAGCGTAATGTCCCTTGAGCAGATCGGGCGTAATTTCCTGGACAGTGCATCCATAAGCCTTGAATGTCGGATACAGGTTTTGCTTTATGTTGTCTGCATATCCGGCCCAGGTATTGAGCTTAATCGTTCTGTCAAAATTAAAATCTTCCCCCACCACAATATTATCCGGGTGTCTGAATGCCAGCCATTCGTTTAATAAATCCGCGAACAAGGGATTTGCGGAATGGTTTTCATCGGAATCATCAGGAGCAATGCTCTTTTCAGGCACTTCATGCGTAAACGTCTTATCCGCCACACCATTTTTCAGGTCAAGCGAATATTGGATTCTGGTTGATAAGCATTTGCTTTCGGCTTCTGCTTCATTTTCCTCAATTGCAGAAAGCCCTGTTGAAATCCAAAGAGGCTTGCGCTTACCGTTCTGATCCTTTCGATTGAGAACGATGTAATAATATCCTTTCTTTGGTGTTATGAAGCCTCCAATTAATTCATCCTCGGTCAATCTGACCATTTTCAGCATTTGAGTGAGTTCCATATGGTTCCTCCTTTCGAATTATTCACTCACCTGCCGTTGACATGATGAGTGTATCACAATAAAAAAGGCTCGTAAAATGTGCAAATATCATTTTTTATTGGCTGTCGCTGCTTGTACCTATTCTCAGATAGCTAAATAAAAAAGGCTTGGGGATTTTATATGCCCGCCCAACCTTTAAACATTCAATCTTATTTTCTTGTATCAAACCGTATCCTGTTTTTAGGCTAATGCCAAGAATTTCACACATTTGCTTTATATCAAGCACATCGGGATAACCCTTTAGCATGATACGGTAGGCTTTTTCTTGGGATAATTTTTCATTAGCCATAGTAAGCCTCCTTCTCGTTTTTAATTACGCGTTACTTTCTATTTTTGATTCGCGAAGCAGGAGATGCGCCTTAGTTTGGACGTGCATATATACTCACATGGATAGGCGCACCCCTACTCGCGTTTCTGTTTTGGTTTTATTACTTATGGCTTTATCCGGCAGACGGCGGTTGACCGTCTTCATAGGAATCTTACCTCTCCCAGGTTCTCTGCAAGCCGCCCCCATTGCGTGATCCCGCTTAAGCGGGGCTGTGGCTGGACGGAAGTATCATTATCCCTCCGTATGTGTCGCCGCCTTAAATGTAACCAGCATTTATTTACTGCATGGGTATTGACCGCTCGCACCCTTACCTTTATTCACTCCTCAATGGTGTGGATATTGGGACTGTGGTCTTGGCGTACCTGCAATCTGGCTTTCCTTCTCAAGGACATACGGGGAATGTACCGGATAAAAAACCTATTCAGTTATCAAAGTTCAGTTGAGGGGGTAGATGTATCCCTCTATCAATCAGCAGAATTTTGGGGCGATTCCGCAGGGGCTTATAAGAATTTTTTTATAAATTTTTCTATATTCTTTAAT
>JAKPKE010000041.1 GCA_029553855.1 Bacillota bacterium
TCTGAAAGGCCTTGATTGCTCCTTTGAAAACTTGCTTGATTGGCCCGGTAAAACCGTTCATAATCTTCGCCCTCCTACCTTGAAATAGTATTACTGCATATATACTATTATACCCTGAATCCAATGCAAATTTTTATTTTAGTTTTTATTGGCTAGTACATTAATTTTTTACATTCCACTATGGCTGGATTAGCTTCAGTATTTCTTATGGGTTATTTGGTTCTCCGTTTGGCTTGTACGCTGGCGGGGTGCTGTTTTTCGTCACCGGAGGCTGAAGCGGGACGGATATGACGTCGCCTGTAATCTCAGGCTCCGCTGACGGTGGAGGGGATATATTGCAAGGTGCGGATTCTGAGCCGCCCATGATACCGATCTTCTTGTTAATATCGCCATCGCTGTCGACCGTACCCCCCCCATGATGCCGACCTTGTTTCCGGTGAGTTCGTCGCCTGGGTTGCCGAAAGTTGTGCCGCCGCCCATGGTGCCGATTTTGTTGCCGTTCTCATACACATCTTTCGGAACTCTCGTTACTGTGATCCTCTATCCAGTCGAAGCTTGACACATAGATATAAGGCTTGCCGTCGATGACCTTTTTATTGCCTGGCTTAGGTTCTGTGGACGCGGCGAGGATTTTGAAACTGTACGTGGCATCGGTTCTGCGGACTGTACCGTTTCTGTTTTTTCTTCTGTCGTTAGCTCTGTTTCCTCCGTCTCAGTTTCTGTGACAGCCTTAATTTCAAGAGCGGGAGTTTCGTCAGAGAAAAGAATCTGCTGCATTTCCTCTGACCGAGCCTCAAATTCGGCACTTGTGGCGTTGGTTGAAGGCTCGGTTAAAATCCTCCGTCTCGGTACTCCGAGGCCACACGGCGGCACACAGTGCGACACAAACGATAATGCCTATTCCGGCGATTATTTGCTTTTTCATATAGACCATCTCCTTTCAGCACGATACAATACCACAAGCCGACAGAGATAGCTATGCCTTTATGAAAATAAAGCTGAGATTATATATCTAATCTGATTTGGTTATCTTTACAAGATATTACGATGCGCTCTTTGACAGTATCGTCATCACCAACCTCTCCGAAAAGCAAGGAGGATGCGGGATTGTGCTTCTCAGTATTATTCTTAACAGTGGTGTCACTGAAATTTGCATAGCAATAACGGCATCCATTTTTACATGTATTGTACATGCCAATATCGATGCTTGATATGCAGCCGCATTCTAAGCGCTGGTTTTTATCCTTATCAACTCGCAGGGGACATCCGAGGATTTTTTCAAAAAGACGGTCATCAATGCACCGTGCGTGTTCAATCCCAAACTGCTGCAATTCAATCGCTTCGGCACATGTATCTATTTTGAGATTATGACTATGCGCTATTTCTGCAAGCTTCTTGCTTAATTCTATTATTTTATTCTCTGGAAATTCAACAGGATTTAATTCCTTAACATTATTTGTGGTGTTACGATAGAAATCCACAAAGCTGATCGTACATTTCTTAGTATATTGAGAAAGCTGGCTCGCAATTTTTTCAAAGGCTTGAACATGATATTCAAGCGTGTATTTTGCATTTAGCATAATAGGGTCATACCGCCACACAACTTTTTCAGCGCCTATAAAATTAGAGAGTATCTGAAAAGCCGGAATAATAACATCTGGTTTGGAAGGAATATTAGGTTCAACATCCTTGCCATAAGGTGTGATGGTAAATTGGAAATAGTAGCTATAATCCTTAAGTGAATCGAGCTTATCGAGCATTGGTAAAGGATTTTTCGTCCAGAAAACAATGCCATCCACAACATCAGGAGATAAGCTGATCTTGCTTATTTGATGTATTCTCATTGGATTACGCACCAAAACAAAGCCCTCTTTGATTCGGTTCATAAACCAGTCAGAATAATATGTTGGTATATCTGTTCTGCGGCTTGCGCTTATTATCATCTTTTCACCTCAGTTCTATAATCAATTGCGCACCCTGATGGAGATCATAACTTTGTGAGAAGGAATAAGAGATATTTCCAAAACTATTATGTTCTCTGCTGTCTGACCACCGTTGAGCGCCTAAATCTCCATTCGGGTAACAACTTTTAGCATATGAGTTCCCTCTATAACCATTTTGTTCAAGCAAATCAATTAGTCTATAAAAATTATTTCTCCCCTTGTTAAGAGTATCTATGTCGTTCAGAATAAAAAGAAATGGTGATCCTTGAAGTCTATTAGAAACGACGTTGTTTATAATTCCATTATAGAGCTCGGTAATGCGATTAATCTGATTTGTATTGACAAGGTGCGAAATAAGAAATTGTATTACTACTATGTTGTATGAATGGCGTGAAGGTTTATTTTCTGCCAACACCTCAAAAATATCGCGTCTTTTTATATTTACTTCAATATTGTCCGTTTCATCAGCATATGATTCAATTAATTCATGAATTCCTTTCCAGCGCTTATTTCGGTCGAATCCTTTGTAATAAACAGATTTGCCTTCTGCTAATCTTTCAAATGCCATTAGGTCAGGTGCGCCGCCACATCCAATCGATAAGATGTCATAACGGGGATATTGATCAAAATTAATCTTGGATGCAACAGACAACACGTTTTGAGAATAACTCTGCGAATATTTTTGAACATAGCAACAGAGAAGTTTATCACATTCGTAATCCGAACGACCTCCTTTTTGTGGCCACCAATGTACCTGCTCAAGACAACCATCCCCATAATCACATCCACCGGCACAGCTATCACTGTTGTTACAATTAACCCCACAGTTCCCCGGGTCGGAGTTATTGTAAGCTTCCGAACAAGCCGCTACTAACTCGTCAATTAACATCCGAATTCCCCTTTCATTAAAGTTCTATCTTTAATTGTTCCGGCGCTACTCTATTTTTCGCAAGGTACGTGAAGCTGGATTGCAGCCGCACTTCATCATGTGATATAAGCGCATATTTCCAAGGCTTTCCGCCGTTTTCTGAATTCCATTCCGTAACGGCACGGCAATATTCTTGCCCGGCAATTGCCTTTTCCCAAACATCACCGTTTTTGTTTTGCAATGCATTCTGCACTTCATTCGCAGCTTTCGTTTCAGCCATGTAAATCGTATCAATCGTTTCAACGATAAAGTCTGGCTCATAACGGCTTACTCCGCCTTGTCCGTAATAAATATTGAATTGCTTGGCTGAAGGCCTCATCCATTTGAGAACACCAGTATCGTTTTCCAGCACGATAGCGAATTTGCGCTCTGTGCTGTTATCAAATTTATACAGGGTATGGCACGCCTTCGTAAACCCTTTGAATATTTTCGATTTCACTTCTGAATCGGGCATGGTAGCACACAAGTCGTAGAGGTCATCCGATTTGAATTTCCCTCCGAATCCGGTTTCAATTCGAGTGAACGGACGCATGCTTGAAGCCTTATAGCTGGTTTCCTCTTTGTAGAAATGTTCGTTCATCTGAGCATAAATAATCTGCGCCAAGCTGCGCTGGCGATCCCGCATGACTTTCTCTGCTTCCTCCACAGTTAAGTACGACAAAAAGTGCTTCTTGGCATCGGCTATAAGAGAATAGATAAGCTCGGATGAAGTGCTGTAATCCACGTTATCATGGACGATAATATGCCTCACTATTTCATTTTCGACAGTATCAGTTTTGGGAAACAGCGCAAAATCAGTATTAAACTCGAAAGTTTCGCCACTTTTCTGTAACTCCGTCCCAAGAAGCGTGTCATCCGAAGGATGCCATTTCATATTGCGGGTGTCCAATTCAAAATCATAAAAGCCGTGCTTAACCTCAGTAAAGGGCTGTACCACCGCTTGAGGGATAGGGATAATATTTTCTTTCAGTGCCTGGGTGCAAGTCTCAATCGCTTTTTCAACGACTGCCGTCAAGTCCTCTTTTTTCAATTCAAGCATGGGGAATTGACGGATTGTTTCAGCGACGATACTAGTATGAACAAGCTTTTTCGTTTCAGCATCCTTGGTTGCGTCAAAAGTTTTGACCTGCTTGCCAAGTTCCATGACTGTCTTTGACGCAAGGCGAGCGACAAATTGAGCTACTTGTGCCGTTTGCTCGGGAGGCTTACTGGCAACATATTCAGACGCAGTTTCTTTAAGGGTAAAGACAAGCTGCTCTGTAAAACTTTCGGCATTCGTCAGTTGATCGTATACAGTCGTCAATTCTACTGTTTCCCGCTGTTCATCATTTTGAGGTTCTGCGGGATCAATATAGTAAACTTTTCTCACAAGCGAATTCGGATCATTGGCAAGCTTGACTATCGCTTCATATCGATCGTGGCTTACAATCGACAAGCGGTCGACTTCATCTTCTCCCGTTCTTTGTCCATAGGGCAGACGCAGTCCGCGTCCAATTGTCTGCTCGGTAAGGGTTTCTGAAGCAGAAGCACGCAACGGAATAATTGTATAAAGATTGGTTACGTCCCAGCCTTCTTTAAGCATATTTACATGAATGACTATTTCAATGCGGTTATCCTGATGCTCCAAAGAGAGAAGAAGTTCGATGTTTTCATCTTTTTCCGCTCCCCGCTGGGCAGAGTTAATTTCCAGAACCTTGTCTTTATAATACCCGTGGAAGAAATCATCCGAGGTTAGGTATTCCTTTATCTGCTTAGAGTGATCAGTGTCCTTGGCAACAACAAGCACAAAAGGCTTAACCAACGGCTTGCTGAAGGTGCGGGCATACACGTCCAACTTGCTCTTGGTTTCTTCATGGATGCGGATACCATCGTTTAGTTTTTCATGGTCAAGCTGCTCCGGTGAATATTCCTCCGGCCTAAAATCCTTGCGGGTAAACACAACAGGCACTTTAACATACAAGCCGTCATTCAACGCATGGGCGAGAGAATATTCATATACCACGTTCTTAAAGTCGATTTTGCGTGCGCCGCTTTGAATCTGGGGCGTTGCTGTAAGTTCAACGCCTATTTTCGGGCGCAATTCGTTTATAACATCAAAGCTGCGGTCAGCGTGATAGTGGTGACTCTCATCCATAAAGATACATAAGTCCGGGAGAGACTGTAAGTATTGAAAATATGACTCACCCAACACTTCATTTAGACGTTTTATGCGGGCGGGTTTACCATCAGCTGTTTTGCTATCGGAGTTCAGCTTGGAGATATTGAAGATATTAATAATAATTGGCTGAAGAAGCTCATCGGTTGTTAACTGACGAAATTCCTCATAGTTGTCGCCGTCAATGATGCGGGGCGGATTCACGAACTTATCCAGTCCCCTGAACACATACTTAGAGCATGAAGGATTACCAAGGTCAGCTTTTAACTTTTTGTAAATCGTGAGATTCGGCGCCA
The DNA here is from genome assembly GCA_029553855.1 of Bacillota bacterium. Taxonomy (GTDB): domain Bacteria; phylum Bacillota; class Clostridia; order Lutisporales; family Lutisporaceae; genus BRH-c25. The sequence goes on from JAKPKE010000041.1 coordinate 5,323, forward strand.
TCACAAAAAAGTTCTTAATGCCTTTCTGATAGTGCAGATAAGCAATCAACGCACCCATAAGCCGCGTCTTGCCGATACCGGTGGCAAGTGCAAAACAAACAGAAGGGAATTCTCTCTCAAAACTTGCTAATGTCGGGAAAACACTGTGTATTTTCTCAAGATCCGATTTGAAAAATGTTTCTGTCTTTTCTTTGATTTTATTCTTGATAAATGCGTCTTTATCTCCATCTTTCCCTATACTGAGAAGTTCGTTCTTGTACTCATCTGCAATAATTTCTCTTGAATATGGGCTTTTTGCGAGCGACAGGATGTCCACAATCTGCTGGAACCGCTCAAGGCTTTCTCTCTGTGGAGGACGGAGAGCGAGGCGGTTATTGATAAATTTAGCGTTACTATTCAGCATCGTCCCATTCCTCCTCGTCAAGCTCCGGCGGATTGACAATATTCAGATTATAATTGTCTTTGCCGAATTCGCATTTGTTAAGTACCGATTGCGGTATTTTCCTCACATCAATATTGTCGTAGCGCTTGCCAAGCCCTGTATCAAATGCCGGTGCACATATAAGCAGCTTTTCATAGTCCGGTAGGTCACGGGCAATATCGTCAAGTTCTTTGGCGGTTAGGTATTGAGTAGTAATATAAATAAAGCTGTTCTCAACATTTTTACCTTGCTTCCAGAACACTTCCGGGTCAGGGGAGTAAGTGAAGCCGTTAAGCTTTGCGACAGCTGCAGCCAGCATTTCGGGGTTGTATTTTTCGGCATCTATAATTGGATTCCCATGCTTATCCTTAACAATAAGCGTCGGTGCAAGCTCATAGAACTTGAACCCACCGCCGCCTTTCCAGCCAACGGATCTCGATAGACCACCTTGATCTCCGTCCACAACAGATTTTAGGCGTGGTAGGCAGTGGGTGTAACAGTGGTCACCAAGTTCAATACCTATATATCTTCTACCCATTTTGTGGGCAACTGCGGCCGTTGTGCCGGATCCGAGAAAGCTGTCAAGGACTAGATCCCCGGGATTTGAGCCAAGCGTAAATACTCGCTCTATTATTGCTTCAGGCTTTTGACCATCGAACTCTAATCGCTCTTTTGACATCGGGTTAATGACCTTGATATCAGTCCATAAGTTGCTAATTGGCTGCCCTTTATATTCATCTAAATAAATCTTACGGTTTATATTTTGTGTTTTCTTTTGCGGGAACCATAAACGCCCTTCAGCATCCCATTGCTCCATTAATTCTTTTGATATTGAATAACCTTTTGGTGGCGTTTTATATCCTTTGTAATCATATATCAAGTTCTCTCGATAGTTGGGACTCTGAAGCGGGGATTTCATAAATCTCCGGCCGTTTTCATCCACATTATTAAACCGCTCTTTTATATATTGCTGAGTGTTCTCATCATCCAATGAAAAAATATGATTAACCATATAGTTCGGTGATTTTGCATACCAGAGAATAAAATCCATAACATTATTCAAACGATCTTTAGGATTTGCGCTTCCACCTCTTCGCTTCCAAACTATAGTATTGACATAGTTTAGACGCCCGAAGATCTCGTCAAGAAGAACTTTCAGATATGCCATTTCGTTATCATCTATTTGAACGAATATAAAGCCATCTTCTCTAAGTAGGTTTCGAAGTATCCGCAAGCGTGGCGTCATCAGAGACAGCCATGTTGAATGCTCTAAATTATCATCATAATGCTCGAAAGCAGACCCAGTATTATACGGAGGATCTATATAGATGCACTTCACCTGTCCGGCATATTCCTGCTCCAGAGCCTTCAATGCAAGCAGATTATCCCCGTGTATAAGCATATTCTCGGCAGTTGGGTCACCGTAATCCTTTGAAGCATCGTGCAGTAGTATGCGCGGCTCCACGGCAGACTCGCTGCCCTTGCCAATCCATGTAAGTTCGAGTTTTTGCATGATATGTATCCCCCTTATTCGTCCAGCATCAGCTTTTTCTTTGAATTTCTGAGCTTACGAATTTCTTCCCGCTCAATTGTTTGTATGCTTTTCTCCGGTACAGGTAAATCCTCCGGTAGCGTTGCACCCATTTCAGTAATCGCTTTGCGAATCTTTTCAGCAACCTCGTAATGAGTGTTGTTTGCAGCGGCGGCAGTTGAAACCTCATCCCGCTTTAGTTTTTCTTCTGTCTGAGAAATTCTGAAAAGGTTAGCAATCATCTCGGTGCTACCCATGTAATCAAGGATTTTCTCGCTTTTCTTTAAGCCCTTTTTAGCGTGTATATCAGAAACAGTCATGCCGCCATAGAGCCCCATATATCCGGCATTTTGAAAAATTGCGAATTCCTCATCGGTAATAACTCCTGCATTATGTGCAGCTTCCGCAAGAAGCTGATTCCACTGCTTGATATTACCGCGTGCAACCAGGCGCTTATTATTTTCATCAAGCTGATTAAAAGCGTCCTGGACTTCCTGTCGGCGGGTCTGTATAGCAAAATAGGTCTGACCCAGCGCAATGATTTCTTTTCGCGGATCACCGTTTTGAACAATTAAGTAACACGCATAGCGTGTGAGCTCATAATCTTTTACTTTTCTTTGCGTTAAACTTCCTATCTCGACCATTTTGCTGACCTCAGCAAAATGGTCATTGACCTCAAATCCGCTGTTTTTACAGGCAAGAACTGCTCGGTCAATTACCTTTTGAAAATTTCTCCACTGTACATATTCCAAAACTTCGGCAAGCTCACGAGCATGCCAAAACTCAGTTCCGTTTTCCCGAACATGCTTTATGCTTTCAAAAGTTTTATATTCATCGGCATTCAGGTTCGACATTTTTATCCCTCCGTATCTCAAACAATCTCAAAAGAGATCGTCATAATGTGTTCCGTTCTTGATGTTCCAGACAGCTTGGAGCGAATTTCATCCTGCAAACGCTCATTCGCGGCGTCAATCTCGTCCTCGCGTTCATAGAGTTCTCGCCGCATTTTTTTACGCCGTTCTTCAAGCTTATTCACTTCGGCTTTCATATCCAGCATTTCTGCAAGCGGTCGGTCGGTGCTGCTCTTGAAAATCCGTTTTTTCTCCGTAATTTCCTTGCCTATTTCCTTGAGCTCACGTTGTAACCCTTCTTTTAAATCTTCACTGTAGGCGTCCAGCTTGGCGCATTCTTCGAGGAAGTATTTTTTGTTTTCCTCTTCGATTTTCGCTTGTTGTTCTGCAATTCCTGCACTACGTTTTTTAACCAGTTCCTCGGTTTCAGGGTCGCATTCGCCAATTATTGAGGCAGGCAATTCCATAAAGCGATTGACCATATCTTCGTCAATCTCGGTATCATCTTTTGTGATAACAGAATAAACAATGTGTTCTTCATTTTCAAAGCCTGTATATATTAGCTTGTCCAGCGAGAGTATTCCCTTTAAATTCGGGTGGTTTTCCAGAAAGCTGATTTTATGATCCGGCGAATTTGTGTGGTCAAAGTGGAGTTTAACAGCCGGTACAGGAATAAAAAGCGCTTGATTCAGCCATTTTTGCAGTAACGGATCGTCTTTGCGCAAAAATATATCGCCCTTGCGTTCTGCGTCCTTCCACTGCACGTTATATGTAATACGAACCCCATCGTCTGTATAAGCAAATCGCCACTGGTCGAGCGGTTCTACCCGTTCAGCGCCCTGCATGATGAAGAAATTGCACAGCCAGCGGCTGAATTTATCAAGACCCATCAGAGCATCTTCCTGACACCCTTTGAGTCGGGCTGCTACTTCTTCGTCAAAGTTTTCGAGGATTGACTGCCGGGTGGCAGACATTTTTTCGTTGATACGTTCGGAGAGTTCTTCTTGCAGGCGGTCGAACTCTGCTTGTATCTGTTCTTGCTTTTTACAGTTTTGATAAATTGATGCTATGCGTTTTTCAAAATCGACACCTGCCTCGATTGAGCCAAGCACTTCATCGGAAGAGCCGAACAAGCCGCTGAAAAGACGGAATTTCTGATCGAGCAGTTCATACACACGAACATCGGCTGCATTTTTACGGTTAAGGAAATTCACAACCACAACATCGTTTTTCTGACCGTACCGATGGCAGCGGCCGATGCGTTGCTCTATTCGTTGTGGATTCCAAGGGAGGTCATAATTTACTATCAGACTACAAAACTGTAAGTTAATACCTTCGGCAGCTGCTTCTGTACCGATGAGGATGCTGGCTCTGTCTCTGAACTCCTCGACAACGGCAGCTTTCATATCCGCCTGGCGAGAGCCGGAGATAGTTCCATCATTTTTATGCCGTTCTTTCCATTCTGCATATATTTTTTTAGATATTTCATCGTTATTTGAACCATTAAGGAAAACAATCCCGTCGTTGTAACCATTATCAGAAAGCAGATTCAATAGGTACTCTTGGGTTCTGCGAGATTCTGTGAAGATTACTGCCTTGCGTTTACCGCCAAGGCTTTCGGTTTTCTCGAAGCCTTGCTTCAAAGCAGAGAGTAAGTTTTGCCCTTTGGCGTTGTATGTAATGCTCCTTGACAGGTCGAAATATTTTCGAAGTTCATCTAATTCTGCATTTATGCCTTCACGATCTTTTAGTAAATCATCCGATGCCGAATCATCAGCATCTTCCTGTTCTTCAAGCAATTCTTCATATGAGTCATAATCATCAAGATTCAGTTCTTTCTCAATGCCCTTTAGCTTCCCTTCAAGCCGTTCTATCAGCGAATTTAACGTATCGGAAATCGCAAAGGATGATGATGCAAGCAACTTGCGCAGCACCAGTGTAATCAGCGTTCTTTGCCCTTGGGGGAGGGCATAGAGTCTATCGGAACGTAGGTAATCCGAAACATAATTATAGAGGATTTCTTCATCTGCCGTCGGTGTATACTCCTGCAAAATGGATATACGGTTTGTGTAATTAACATATTCGGTAACCTGTTTGCGCAGGGTGCGTTTGCAAAACTGCTTCAATCGCTGCCTCAAGGCATGATTGCGCATTTTTTCATTATTTACCGATACATACATATCCCTATATGTTTGGGCATCCCCGAACACATGCTCATCAATTATGCTTACCAAACCGAAAAGCTCCATAAGATTGTTTTGGAGCGGTGTTGCCGTCAGTAATAATTTGCGCTTACCGGATAGGGCGCGGCGCAGTCTTGTTCCGGTAACATTGCTGGATTTGTAAACGTTACGGAGGCGATGTGCCTCGTCAATAATGACCAAATCCCAAGCGATAGATTTGACGTCCATTTCTTTTAGCGATGCAAAATTGTATGAACAGATTACGACTTCATCTTTTATATCAAATGGGTTATATTCTCCGCTTTTTTTGGCTTTATTGTAGTTTGTGGACTCAAGGATTCTTGATTTTATGTAAAACTTTTCGTCAAGCTCTATCCGCCATTGAGTTCGGAGTGCGGCGGGAACAATAAGCAGAATGCGCCGTTTGCGCTCTGACCAGCACTGAGCAAGGACAAGACCTGCCTCAATGGTTTTGCCAAGACCGACTTCATCTGCGAGAAGCGCACCGTTGGAAAGCGGGGATTTCAAAGCAAACAATGCAGCGTCCACCTGATAGGGATTCAGGTCGACCTTAACACCGGACATGGTGGAAGCAAGCCCATCAATGCTTGACTGCGGGCGTTTGAGCAGTAATTGCTCTGCAAAAAATCTTATTTGAAGTGGTGTGTAAGAGTCCATAAATATCCCCATCCCCAATTTATCGTTTCACTTCGTCGCTCATTTCCATAATATCAGCTATGTCACAATTTAAGGCCTTGCATATTTTCGCAAGTATTTCTGTATTAACATTTTCATTTTTACCAAGTTTTGTTATTGAAGCAGAACTGATACCTGCAAGTTTTTGCAGGTCTTTCTTTTTCAGATCCTTGTCTATAAGGAGTTTCCAGAGCTTTTTATAACTGATCGTCATCTTGTCCACCTCGCCTGATTAATTGCACAATAAACCTACCATTATTATAACAATAAAAGCACGGAAAAACAAGAAATATACGAGCGAACGCAGGAGTAATTTAATCGATGTATTGATTTTCGCAACAAAGAAGTGGTATAATTTATCAAATGGTGTCTAAATAGGAAGTTTTATCATATTAAACCTTTAATGAATAGAAGGGAGGATTGGAGATGGCAGGCAGTACACATGTACCAGACAAGCTATACGGATATACGCTTCAAGTACGACACATGATGAATGAATTGATTTCTCATGATCTTGAACAGATTGTAAGTGTTGAGGCATTTGAAGATGTTGCTATAGAATCTGAAGATGGTGTAATTGTCGAACAAATCAAAAGCGTCCAATCCGACAACAATCCAGTGACCGATAGAGCGGAGGTCTTTTGGAAGACTTTATATAATTGGCTCCAGTATGTTAAGGAGGGCAATCTTGAATTAAGCAAAACAGTATTCCGTATAATGGTCAGCGCCGATAGAGCAATTACCGAGGGAGGAATACCTTCATCATTTAATACTGCGACTAACGAAAATGATGCGGAAGCCGCTCTTAAGTCCGCCCGCAGCACTTTGTGGGGGGGAAATGACGAATTAAAGTCAAAAATTCCAGCAAGATACAGTCAATATCTGGATGCTGTTTTTGATGAAACTAATAAATCAGTTGTTGTGCAAATTATTAAAAATATGCAAATCGAGATATACGAGGCTAATTACGATGAGTCGTTCTATAAGAAATTTTGCAGCCAAACAATTCCAGAGGAATATACGCAAGAACTATTCATTTATATGCTTGGATGGGTTTACGAACGCGTAAATACACAAATAAAAGCAGGTCAAGCCGCCTTCATTCAATGTAAAGATTTTAGGGATGCGCTCTTATTACAAATTAGAAGATACAACCAAAGTGTAATGCTGGCGTCTATTTCTGTACAACCAAACGAGGATGATACGAAACATGAATTAGACAGGCAGGATGTTTATATCAAACAACTGGGCTTTATTGATTTAGATATGTCCGAAAAATTAAGAGCGGCAAATGATTACCTAAGAACAAGTGCGGAGAAAACGTTATGGGCAGAACGGGGCATAGTCGCTTCGCAAAGCTTTGATGAATATCATGATAGCCTGATTCGGACATGGAATAATCAAAGCAAACTTGCCGCTTTATCCCCTGGATCAACCGACGCCGAAACGGGACAAAAATTATATTATAACTGCCAAGATACAGTATGCACCACAAAGGTGCAAGGTAAGGATACTCCTGATTTTTTTGGTGCCGGTACACTGCACGCTTTGGCAAACAATCCTCCTGAAGAGCCCCGCATTGGCTGGCATAGTCAATATAAAAATTTATTGAAGGCAGGAAGTGAGTTAGATGAATAGTATCGACAAAGAAATATACCTGGTTCAGAATCCTTCAATAAGCGCCGCTATACTCTGGAGGTTTATTTGTGGTTATTACAGCAATGATAGTCGCCCGACTCCCTTTCCTCTGCTATTCCTCGTCCTGCCGATAGTCTTTAGACAGGATTTATGCGAGGTCATCAAAAGCACCCAAAAGGGTTCTGGCCTTATTAAAGTTTCCGAGAAGCTCTTTAGCGAGCGAAAAGATGGGCAAACATATTATAGAAATGACCTATTATACAGCATACACAATGCGGCGAATCAATATAAGGAGATATCTCTTTTGGCGCACCGTGTTGGCTTAACTGCAAAATTATTTATGCTTGAAACAAAAACGGCTTTGGTTTTTCCATTAACCACATCAAAGAAAACAGGCTTTTCGACATCAACAAAAAACCTGATGGATGCCGCTGAAAAATTAGGAGGTTGGTGCTCCGAATTGACCTTGCATGAAGTTTCAAAACTTTTGAAGGTGAGGTTTTAAATATGAATTTTTCGCTTAATTCCATCATTCTCTGGCCAAGGAATAAAGACTTTAAATACAGAAAAATAGAGTTTTTGCCAGATAAAGTTAATATTATAACTGGAGCGTCGCGAACAGGTAAGTCAGCGATAATCCCTATAATTGACTATTGTTTGGGCGCTGATAAGTGTACAATCCCTGTTGATACAATTAGAAATGCGTGCGAATGGTTTGGCGCCTTGTTTGATTTAGATAATGAGCAAATATTACTGTGTCGCAAAGAACCTGGCGTTCAAAGTGGCACAAATGAGATGTTTTTTGCTCGAGAAATATCAATAACCATTCCGGATGAAATTGACTCCAATATAACTGCACCGCAAGTAAAAAATATACTTAATGAGTTATTTTCAATGTCATTTTTAGATATTGATCCTGCTTCAAACAATTTTTCTTCTCGACCATCATATCGGGATTTTATGGCTTTTATATTTCAGCCACAAAACATTGTCGCAAATGCAGATGTACTTTTTTATAAAGCTGATACATATGAGCACCGGCAAAAGTTGATTAATATTTTCCCGTACGCTTTGGGGGCAGTTACTCCACAGGTATTGGCAACTCGCCAAGAAATCGAGCGTTTACGAAAAGAAAAGGAACGGCTAACAAGAGATTTAAACAACATTAAAGATGTGGCAGAGCAATGGCGGCAAGAGGTTCATTCATGGATGGCTCGTGCGCGAGAACTTGGATTAACAACCTATACGTCAAACGGGAACGACAGTTTCGAACAACAAATTGACCAACTCCGTGCTGTTGTACAAAAAAATGAGATGGACTCGTATATATCTGCTCAGAATATCCAAGATGTCTCCGATGAGCTTGTTATGCTACGGAAAGAGGAACAGAAGATTTCCTCTTCGTTATTTGCTGTTCAAAAACGGTATGCCGAAATGAAACAGCTTACAAATTCAGTCGGCCAATATGATCAATCTTTGCAAATTCAACTTAATCGATTAGAGATTTCAACATGGCTGCGTACAATGGCATCAGCAGATAGCAACCTATGTCCTATTTGCGGTAATACTCATAGTGATTCTTTAAATATTTTGGATGAATTATGTAATGCAATATCAGAAATCGAGAAAACCGCTGGGGATATGAAGGTAGTCCCTGCCGCATTTGAGCGCGAATTACAAGCAGTCGAAGGAGAAATTCAATATTTCTCTGAGAGATTATCCGCCATAAGGAAGCGCATAAATGAAGAAAGCGGTAAACTTCAAGATAATTCTGAACTGAAGTACACCCTTTCCGGTGTTGCTCGTTTCCTCGGGAGAATGGAAATAGCAATTCAGACTTACGATAAAATTGGCACCAACAATGAATTGGAACAGAAGATTCAGACTATAGATGCAAAATTAAATAAGCTCAGAAAAATCGTAGATGAGGTTGAGATAGAGAGAAAAATTGCTGCAGCTCTAAGATATATAGAGACCGAAGCAAATAAAATCATATCTGGTCTGGACGTAGAACGACCTGAAGACCCCATTGAATTTATCATAAAAGACTTGACTATTAGCATTAAAAACTCTTCTGGACGCAGTGACTATTTATGGGAGATAGGAAGCGCATCCAACTGGCTAGCGTATCATATTGGTATTAGTTTAGCGTTTCAGAAGTATTTTCAAGAGCGTGGCGGCGTATCCCTACCGGGTCTTTTAGTGTTCGATCAACCAAGTCAAGTGTACTTTCCGCAGAAGCTTGCTCGAAAAAATAACGCAGAACTTGCTGATGACATTTCATTAGAAGATGAGGATAAAAAGGCGGTACGGAAAATATTTACAACATTGTCCCGGTATATCAGTGACACAAAGAGCAACATACAAATAATAGTAATGGAACATGCAGACGAAGACATATGGGGTGAAATAGAAAATATTAATCTTGTCGAGAGATGGCGTGGTAACAACATTAAGCTTGTTCCGATAGAGTGGACAAAGAATAACTTATAGGAATATAAGATTAAACCATAATAGAGAGGCACCATCCCTTGCGGGACAATGCCTCTCTCTTGCATTTCCGTACCGGTTTGGGGTATGGTTCAAATAGTATCCTTATTAAACCGTGCGATTGCTCGCCTTCTTCATTCTTCTGCGCTTACTATTACCTTTACTATTGCATTATTCGCTATTGCATGCTTAATCACTTCTGCATCAATCAGTGTTCCTTTATCATAGAGGGTTTCCTCAATCTCTATGCCTTCCAGAAGACGTTTCCCGTATAGATAAGCATATTTCGAATCTACGCCGGGTATCACTGTCCTTTCCTCATTCTGGCGCTTTGTTCTTATTACGCTGAGTTCGGTGCCTTCAGCGCTTTCCTCCTCAGGCTGACAATTCTCATAGTTCCATTTGATATCCGGTCCTATTTCCATCGATATAGCTTCATCCCCGGAAGCCATATCTTCATTCGTTTCGGAAACCTCATCTTCCGCCTTCAAAAGATCGGCTTCTTCAATATCCACGATAATGATGCTTTCATAGTTCACTATTTTTGACATTTCAATCTTATGACTCTCCGTGCATAGGAACCGGACATTAAATCTGTCGTCCACTTCAATCCCGCATAAATACCCCAAATACCCGCCTTTAGGATTATATATATCGAGCATCGATTTAAGAACCTTTATGTTTTCTTGAGTGAGCGCCATAGCCGTAATATCCCGGATCATTACAGCGTCGCTTCCGATGATAGCCTTTTCTACAGGAATGGCAAAATGTTTATCTGCATTTCTATGATAAATATAGCTTGCCTTACTACCTTTGATTATAACTCCGTCAACCGTTCCTGCGACTTCTGCTTCGTGTATTGCAATAATTGGCTGTTCCAGCAGCTTAATAATCAAAAGTTAGCACCTACCCTTCAATACTGGTTTTAACGTCCTTATATATCCTGTAGTACATACTTCCAACTACATTATCGTACTCTCCGATATTGCTCTTCATGCATATGTAATCGTTGCACAGATACTTGCTTATGTAATCAAAAAGTACCTTGCTTCCGCCGCCGGCAAATATTATGCTGTCACAGGTACCGCTGAACTTGATTTTTGAAAACTCTCTGATATCTTTGCTAAGGTCGTATGCAAAAACATCAAACACATTCTTGACTATACCGCTTGCATCGATGTCTTCACCCTTCTTGCCTTTAAGAATGGAGTTGTTAAACCTTATCATGTTGTCGACTTCGTAGCTGTATGGCTTTCTATCAAGCTTGTCCCTGAAATTGTTATAAAGAATCAAGGAGATTTTCTCATAGCAATCGAACATACCCTTTTCGAAGGTATTCACTCCAGCTACCTGGAAACCGTCAAAAGCGGCTACATTTATCTGCCCCGAGCCAACATCCCAAACCACAGTCTTCATATCTTCCTTGAATTCTTCTTTTACACTGCCGTCTTCGTTGACCGCATACTGGAAAAATGCCGCTATACCTTCAGGGCACAGCACGACCTTCTCAACATCAAATACTGTCTCGAAAATTATCTGCGAAGGATTATATATGTTATAGAATAGGACCTTCATATTGCCCATAAGGCTTTCTGTATATCTATTTGCCGATTCTTCCTTATTCCTTGCATATTCAATAAGCGGTTGGTTTACTGTAAGGTCTATTTTCTGATAGTTCTTGTTGTATTTAGCCAGATTATATGCTATGCCTGCAATTATACAAAACATAATCACATCATCTGCTGCCTTCTCCTGGTATCTGTTCCTGTCCCTGATCAGTAGTCCCTTTTCTTCAGCGGACTTTCCTACAAGCATCTTGCCCCTCGATACTCCGTCCTTGATAATTTCAACAAACATATTGTTAATGTCGAGCTTTGCAGCATCGTTATTCCAATCCGAAAGGTCGAAGTCAAAATTCAAACCATAATTCAATTCTTTCTCCGGCTCTGATATGATTGTTGGAAAATCAAAAGGCTTTCTGGACTCCTCCATTATCTTAGTCAGTCTGTTTCCACCATCTGCATAGATTTTAACCCGAGACTCCATTAAAAAACCTCCTTACAATATTATTCACTGGAAAATAATTATAACTACTCTATAATATACGATACTCTATATCTATCAGGTAGCATATAGGACTTTAGTCCTAATTCGTCCTAATTTGTTGAAAAAACAGCCATTTTGTGTTAATTTCGAAGTGTATGCAACTTTCTGAAAAGGGGGGTATAAATTGGAGAACTCAAGCAATAGGAGTATCTCTAAAGTGCATCGTTGCGTTATTTCCACAGGGTCATCCTCAGCTTCCTGCCTTGCTCAATATACCTCGGATCGTATCGAAGAAAGCATATCTATCTGCAATTGTTCGGATAGGGAAGATATACCCAAGATAATTCCCGCCGCACATTACGACATTATTATCAATTATTCTGACGAATCAATAGGAGATATTATATATGACCTTTTCAGTTTTTTGATTCCACAGAATGCCTCCATCAGAGTGGTTTTCGTTTTGGACAGAAGCATGGCAAACAACAGCATGCCGAAGCACGTAACTTTTTTGGAAAAACTGGAGAAGCATAAGTTTATAGCCCTTGAATTCATTGATGACAGCCCCACAGAGCCTGTCAGCCAGGGAGATAACATAATATACTTTGTAGGTCCCGGAAATACCGGTAAAACCTCAATAATAGCTTCCCTAAGTGAAAGCTTCCGGCAAAACAATCAAAAGCTTGCACTGATAGACATTACCAGAAAGAATAAGCTTATCAATTATTTCCCGAAACATAGCTTTATGAATACCAGCAATCTGAAAGACTTTACTGTATCCAGGGATTTTTACAGTTCTGTTAATATTTATTCCGATGGTCTTGCAGACCTATATGTATATGACTATGAGTCCGACAAAAAAGGGCCGGAAGTTATATATTTTTGCGAAATTCTGAGGAAGCTCAGCGGATTATATGATTACATCATTGTAAATGCGGATGAAAGCTCAGTAATAAATACCCCATACATATATAAAACTGCCAGCAAAATTTTCATAGTGCATGACTTTATGCCTACGAAAATAAAAACAACAAAAAAACTTCTGCTGAAGATGATATCTTCAGGTATTGATACGCAAAAAACCGTATCGCTGATATATAATAAGACCCTTAAAGATACAATAGATATAGGCAGGATTGAAGAAAAGCTCCTTTTTATCAAGCTTCCCAACAAAAGGGTTCTGCCTACTGTAAATGTTAACTGCAGTACTTTTGAAATACCATATGAACAGAAGACAATGGCTGCAATAATCAGAAATCTTGCCCTGAACACAACCGGCATTGAGAATACTTCAAAGAAATACAAAAATAATATCATTAATATTTACAAGCACATAAACAACATTCCGTATTCCGACAGTGATGAAATGGAGATATCCCAGTTTTTTAAGGAGAAGGCCGGAAAACTTCTTGATATGAAATATATAGCAAAGAGCATAAAAAGTATTAAAGCAGACCTGACCAACCTGAAACACAGCGGGATTGCAGCAAAAGGCAGCAATTTGTTGAATTCGGGCAAAGCAAGGGCAAAATCCGGTTTTTCAAAGTGCAACAACTATCTGCGCAGTATGATAATAAAAGGCAAGAACGATAAGAAGTAGGAAACAGTCGTTTCCTATCTATTTAATTGAAGGTGTTCTGTCAGTTCCTTGATAAGGTTATTCTCTGTGATTATATCCGAATATTCAAGCTGCTTTGCAGCAAACTCCCTCTCTTTATTCAACTTCTCTATAGGATAAATACTTCCGCTTTCTGCATCATAAGCAACGCCGAGAGAGGTAAGGCATATATATTTATCGGTTATGAAATGCCCATGGCGCAGTACCGCCATGCCCTCCCTCGAATTAAGCAAATCCCTGCCGAGCATCGGCATATTTCTGCCGTCAACGCCCATAATGTTCAATATTGTAGGCATGAAGTCTATGCCGCCACCAGCTATATGCTTTATAACCCCGCGTTTTTGCCCCGGCAAATGTATGATCAGCGGCACTCTCTGCTGCTTTGTCCAATAATAATCATTCATATCCTCAATCCCAAGGAACTCTGCAAGATAATCTTTTTTATCCTTGGGTATTGCAAAATGATCCCCATATACCGCCAGTACGGAACGGTCCGCTATACCTCTCCTTTCCAGCTCACCAATAAATTCTCCCAGGGCCTCATCGGTATAATGTATTGCTTCAAGATAATTTCCGAATAAAGTATCCTTATATTCTCCCACCTCAAAGCTGCTGTAGTATTTTTTGTCATTATTAAAGGGATGATGGCTGGTCAAAGTGATCAGAAGAGAATAATACGGTTCTTTATGCTTTTCCATATACTCCAGGGATTGCCTGAAAAATGATTTGTCACTCAGCCCCATTCCGCAGATTTCATCGTGACTGTAATTGTTCTTGCTAATAAATTCATCGAATCCCAAAGATTTGCACATGACGCTTCTGTTCCAGAAACCCGGCCTGCAGGCATGCATCGTCGAAGCATAATAGCCCTTTTCTTTCATTCTTTTTGCCAGGGAATAATAATCGTTCCCCGAAAACCTTATATATGCCGCTCCTTCTTTCGCCGGATACAGTGATACATTGGAAAGAAGCTCCGCATCAGAGGTTCCTCCCCCGGCCGTCTGGGTATAGTAATTGTCAAAGTAAAGGCTGCTTTTTATCAGCTTATTCAGATTCGGTGTTATTTCCCGGCCGTTTATTTTTCTTCCAATTACACACCCCTGAAGTGCTTCCACCTGAATAACAATAAGATTCTTATCCTTTCCCGCGCCAAAAAATTCAGGGTCTGTCGTGGTCTCGTCTCTTTTGTTTCGAAAATACCCCTTAAGTTCCTCTTTTTTATCTTCCGATACCGGCTGTGTTTCATTCCTATTGGATTCCATGAACCTGAAAGCATCTATACTATGAAAACTTAATAACCCAATATTTTGAACGATATAAACCCTATCATAGAAAGAATCTAATATGCGGGGCTGTGTTTTCAAAAGGTTCGACACCCCATAGCTGCAAAGTCCTATGCCTGCGATAAAGGCGGATACGGCACGGACGATTCTTTTCCCACAGCTTGAACTGGTTTCTTTTATTACTTTATTTGCACTATGCAGTGTGAATGGAATAATCAGAAGGTCCATTATAAATAAAACGTCAGATATATGAATAAGGCTGATTATACTGCTTTTTACAGAGGAAATATCCGATGCCTGGGCCAAGGTATATATTGAAATAACACTGCTGAAATACCTGTAGAATAATAAATCTGCTATTATGATAAAGGTCACAGTACAGTCAGCGGCGTATAAAAAAACCCTTCTCAGCCTCCCTTTCAGAAGGTTGCCCCAACAAACCAGCGTAAGCACCGTGCCCATAATAGAAGCGAGTAATGCAATATTACCGGTATCACTGCCAATTAGCCTGTTAAACATCAATAATTTAAATAACAGAACTGCACCAAACAACAATATTTCAAAATCTATTAATTTTTTCATTCTGCTATCTCCGCAAAAAAAGAAATAGTGGGCTGCAAGTATATTCTTTGCAGTCCGCTATATTTTACACCGGTATTTTTTCATAATTCCATAAATTATTATTGCTGTAAGAAGTGCTGGCAACTATACCTCCTCTGCATACGCAATTCCATCATGTGCGGAAATCTTACCAACGATATCAATGTGTTTTTGATTTGCGGCAACTTTTAGTATGAAGGTTGCCGCAAAGCTTTTACCCACTATATATGGCTGTTCAAAATCTCTGATAGATATATTCTCCGATTTCAAAAAAGCCAAAAATGAGCGCAGATATTCCGCATCCTCAAACAATATGTATAACCGCATAAGATTACTTCTTGCGATGTACCTGGTCTGCACTTTTTCGCCGATAATAACCGAAGAAAGCGTAATAATAAGCATGGCGAACGAACCGGCATACATACCGATGCCAACGGCAAGACCCAGACAAGCTGACACCCAAAGCCCTGCTGCCGTTGTTATTCCCCTGACTCTATGGTATCCGGTGATCATAATTGTACCCGCGCCTATAAAGCCGACCCCGGAAAGCACTTGTGCGGCAATACGTGTAGGATCGACATGATTGCTCAGTTCGGATGCATGTAGTCCTGTTATCATTGCCATAGCTGACCCGACACAAACCAATATATAGGTGCGCAGTCCGGCTGCGCGCAGCTTTCTAGTTCGCTCAAAACCCAAAATACCGCTTAGCACCGCAGCTGTCAAAAGCCTTAATACCACCGATGTCCCGAATGTCACGTCGAAGCCTAATGAAGTTAACCATTGTTCCATTGCCATATACCACCCCCTTGAGTTGTTAATTAATCTTTCGGCAATATCGGCGGTTGACATTAGTATCGAAATGTCATTATAACATATTCAAGTGCGCCTCCAGCGTCAGGAGGCCGTCAGCTTGTATATTGAAACCCGAAATGATATTATGTATTTATAATAATTTTCAGTGCGACGAGAGAGGTTTTCTGAAGAAACATTCGGCGTACAAAATGCAGAGGTGCCGTATGAACATGGATTTTACAAAATTGGCAGGCAGAAAAACAAATATATGCGACAGGGAGATATATAAAGAGTTTTCCGTTCTGATACCTGTAATAAAAGCAGATAGGCATTTCCTGCTATTTGAAATAAGGTCCGAGAGCCTCAACAATCAACCAAACGAAATATGCTTTCCCGGCGGAAGAATAGAGAGTCTTGAAAGTAAACAGCAGGCGGCAGTAAGGGAAACATCGGAAGAGCTTCTGATTCCGGAATCACAGATCAGTATTATTGCGGAGCTTGATACTGTGGTTACGCCCTTTAACAGCATCCTATACCCTTTTGTCGGGGAACTCCGTGAATATAAGGGAACATTTAACACAGAGGAGGTAAGAAGTGTCTTCACAGTTCCCATGTCTTTCTTCATCGATACCGCCCCTTTGTGTCATGATATTGATATAAAAATGAGACCTCGGGAAGATTTCCCATACCATATGGTACAGGAAGGAAGGAATTATCCCTGGGGCAAAGGACGATATCCCGTGTATTTCTATACCTATGAAGACAGGATTATTTGGGGCATTACCGCCAGAATAATTAATAATTTCGTAAGTTTATTGACCTCCTGATACTCGGTCTGAAATAATATCCTTGAATTCCTGCAAATTTGTTAACGGAGCTCTGCAGGCATAATTTTCACATATATAGACAGTCGCCTTGTCATCAATCATTTTCTGTTCTTTTGTATAGGGTGCGATATCTGTAATGCCTGCCTTCAGCGTATCTGCATCCTTAAATACAACAACCGTAAAGGGCTGAAAACTTTTATTGATTAGTTCAAGCATCCTTCTTGCGTTCTGCTCCTCACGGTCTCCTACTATCACAATTTCCTGAGATTTACTGTTTATAGAAAGCAGTGTCATCAACATATAGGTATAACCCGTAGGGTGATTGTTTATCAGCGTCCCAAAAGCTTTGAGCTGCATATACGCCTTTTCTTCCAAATCAGAATTTCCCGTAAGCCTTCCCAACCTTAGAAAGTTCATAGCGGCTGCCGAGTTCCCGGAAGGTGTTGCACCGTCATAGACATCCTTTGGCCTTACAATAAGCTGCTCGCTGTCACTTCCGTATAAATAAAACCCGCCGCTGTCTTTATCATAGAAATACCTTATCATATCACTGCTGAAATTAAGTGCAAGTTTCAAATACTCCGCTTTAAAGGTCGTTTCATACAGTTCTATAAGCCCCCAGATCAGAAAAGCATAGTCATCCAGATATGCGGGATATGCGGCTTCTCCTTCCCTGAATCTGGCAAGCAGTCTGCCGTCATTTCTAATAAGCCTTGACCTGATAAAAGTTAAAGCCTTTTCTGCCGCATCGATATATTTCTTATCTCCCAGCACCTTTGCTCCTATTGCCAGCGCAGCTATCATCAGACCATTCCATGATGTCAGTATCTTGTCGTCTTTATGGGGATGAACCCTCTTTTTCCTTGCCTCGAATACTTTTATTCTATAGCCTTCCGCCGGGTTTGAACCTATGTTGTCAAATGCCTCTTTATTGTGCAGGAGATTTGGTATGCTATTGCCTTCGAAGTTGCCCCCTTCGTTAATACCGTAATAACTGTTGAATTCTGCTGCTGCATCCTCCCCCAATATGTCTGTTACCTCCATTGGGTTCCATATGTAGAATTTGCCTTCCACTCCTTCCGAATCGGCATCCTCTGCAGAGTAAAATCCTCCTTCGGAGGAGGTCATGTCCCTCAGCACATATTCGAATATCTGCCTGGCAACCTCACCATATTGAGGTTTGCCGGTTGCCTGACATGCTTCCATATATATAATTGCAAGCTGGGCATTGTCGTAAAGCATTTTTTCGAAATGGGGAATCAGCCATTTACGATCGGTGGAATATCTGGAAAATCCGTAGCCCATATGATCAAATATGCCTCCCCTGTACATTGAACGCAATGTCTTTTCTACCATGTTCAAGGCATCCGGATTATTTGTAAGCTTCCAGTACCTCAGTAAAAACTGAAGATTATGGGGAGATGGAAATTTGGGCGCTCTTCCGAAGCCGCCGTATTCGCTGTCAAAGTCCGATTTTAAATCCTTGAACGCCTTTTCTGCTGCTTCTATAGTGAGTTCTCCTGCGGAATCATCTTCCGAATCCGAGTTCAAATAATCCAAAATGCTCTCCGAAGCCGCCAAAAGCCTATCCCTTTGCTTATTCCAGGATTCAATCGTTTTCTCTAATATTTCAATCAATCCGGGATGGCCCATTCTTGATCTTTTAGGGAAATATGTACCTGCAAAGAAGGGCTTCTTATCAGGAGTCATTATTATTGTCAGGGGCCATCCGCCGCTTCCAGTAAAGGCCTGGCAAACGCTCATATATATGTGATCTATATCCGGCCTCTCCTCCCTGTCAACCTTAATGGCTACGAAATTATCATTTAACACCTCGGCCATTTCCTCATCCTCAAAAGATTCCCTCTCTATCACATGACACCAGTGACAGGTGGAATAGCCTATGGACAGGAAGATTGGCTTATCCTCTCTCGAGGCTTTGGTAAAAGCTTCATCGCTCCATGGATACCAATCTACCGGATTGTGGGCATGCTGCAGAAGGTATGGGGATTTTTCGCGAACGAGCTTGTTGGTATATTTGTATTCCATCAGTAGTTATCAATCCTTTCGAATACTCCTTATTATCTCATATTCCAAGTATATGAAATATCTTCAAACCCTATACGCTATGAATAGTGGCAGAAAAAGGGGACAAGGTACCTGTCCCCTTGTCCCTCTTGCCCTTCTAATAACCTCTAAGCGGCCGCAGATTGCGGTTTCGTGCTTCAATCTCATCTAAAATAAACTCCATGGCGTCTTTTTGGTCTTGCCTGATCTTGGGATCGGTGCGCCACACCTCTGTCGGGAAATGAACCTGTCCCTGACTCCCGTTATAGCAGGTAAACGAGTATGGTATCTCCAGATAAGTGCTATATGTAAACGGAAATGGTGCTCCCAACGGCGTACGAGTGTAGCTAAAATATTCATGTGTGACATTAATACACCAATCGTCTCCGTAATAATACTTATCCTTAATGCCATTCGGAGATACCCCTACTTCTGCCACCTGCTTGGTGTTAATATGATATGTAATTTTATCTCCTTCGTCATTTACTACGCGGATAGCCGGCACTGCAGGCTCCGGCGCAGCAGGCTCCGGTATTGGGTCCGGAGCAGTCTGTTTCTTGGTAATGGTAATCAATTGGGCGGCTCCGTCCCAATTTACCTCGCAGTTCAAAGCTTCAGCCACAAATCTTAATGGGACAAAGGTTCGGCTGTTAATAAGCTTGGCAGGCGCTTGAAGAGTAACTGCTTCTCCGTTTACTGTTGCCTCAGTTTGATCCAGGGTCAGCCTAATTGTCATATCATCTTTGGTTGCGATAATTGATCTGGTTGTTTCACACCAATGCACTTCAGACCCAAGAGCCTCAAATATAGCCCTCATCGGGACTATTACCCTGCCGTTCTCGTTAATCGGCGGAGCTTCAAATGAGAGGGTCTGCCCGTCCAATACAACTTTTATGCTACTCGCACTATTTGGGTTCACAGCAGCAGCGGCGCCAAGTGAAAATACTTGAAGTAAAAGCAAAATTAATACCAACAGAAATAATACCCTATTGCGGATTCTTAACATATTCTTCTTACCTCCTTTCATCATAAGCAGCGGGGACGGCAGACTGTGTGGAAATTCCACGTTTTGCCATTCTGCAACGAGTTTTTCTTTACTCATATAAGTAAAAATATGGTTATCTAAAGTCCTCAGTATACCAATTTATGTAATGAGAGATTATTAAGCGAATTTTTAGCTTTTAATCTCTCCATTATTTTATTTATTCCTATTATATTTATTGCCCTCTTGATGTTATAGGCTAAAAAGGCCAAAGAGACCTCCGTTTTAACTGACTCGATACCTCTAGTCAGGAAATACGATAATCCCCAAGCCCTTTTTACTGTACCAAAGGGATGCTCCACAATCATTTGCCGCATTTTATAAAGTTCCTTATTTTCATTGGTTCTTTTGTCAACAGTATCAAGAAAGTCCTGGCCTATGGGTCTGCTTACTATTCGTCCATTTTTATCTTTTGTACATTTGTCCTTTAATTCACATTTACTACATGCCTTAAAGTTCTTGTACTTTAAGGCTTTCGTATTTTCATCGATAGGCTTTTTTCTTATACAATACAATTCCTGTCCGGCAGGACAAATATAGATATTTCTTTCCTTATCATATTTAAACTTATCAGAGTAGAAGTCTGCTTCTCCTGTAGAATTCGAATATAATTGCTTAGAAACGTATGTTATTATACCTTCCTTCTCGCATGCCATTAAGTCATCTACATTGTAGTATCCCTTATCAGCAAGAGATTCAAGGCTGTCAGTCCCAAATGTGTTTTTCGCGCGAACGCTCATTTTACTTAACTGACCATGGTCTGTAGGATTGTTTATTACATCACAGTCCACTATCAACTTGTGTTTGCTATCAACAACAGTTTGGATGTTGTAACAGACATCTACCCCATTATTGTTTACGCTCATTAGCCTTGCATCAGGATCCGTCGTTGATATTTCACCAATGTTCTTTTCTTTCATCTCCTGCTGATAGTTCTCATATTTCTTCTTGCGTTCTTTCAATTCCCATAGTTTTTCCTTAAGTTCTTCTTTGCTTACTTTACGAATTGATCTTTCAGTATCATCATTTTCATCAATCTCAGACATGTACTTCTGAATCTTTTCATCAAGGTATTTGATTCTACGGTTTAGATTCTTATCGTTAAAATTATTCTTCTTAGAGTTGCTTGCCCTAAACTTGGAGCCATCGACTGCAATTACTTCCATCCCAAACAAATCCCACTGTTTGCACAATGCAACAAACTCTTTGAATACTCTTTTGATGGCTTCCTTGTTATTCTTCCTGAAATCGGATATTACCTTGTGATCAGGCTTTAGTTTTCTAAGCAGCCACATAAGCTCAATATTCCTGGTGGTTTCAATTTCAAGCTTCCTTGATGAATTTATTTTATTCATATATCCATATAAATAAAGTTTCAGAATAACTCGCGGATCAAATCCAGGTCGCCCTAAATTTGGGGGACAGGAATTTTCAAATCCCAACTCAACAATGTTCAGCGAATCAACAAAAGCTTCGATAACTCTCACAGAATTATCTTCAGTAATGTAATCGTCAATACATTCAGGAAAGGAAATCTTTCTTTTCCTATCTATACCTTCAATATATCTCATAATTTCACCCTTTCTATGAATCAGGTGAATTATATCATACATTAGTTGTTTTATGTTAACCAATTTTTAGATTAATCACACAGTCTGACGGTTCTTT
>JAKPKE010000050.1 GCA_029553855.1 Bacillota bacterium
CTAGAGCCTGAATCAATATGGCTGCTCCGACCAAAACAACCCTGTTGAATAACAATCGTATAAGTTTTTGCATAATATCATCCACAACCTTTACATGTTATTCCTACCCATATTATACCATTCTTACGGCTTTAAGGCAAAGAAAGGTGCTAAATTTGGTACCTCCTCTGACCTAAACAATTATGCAGAAAACAGTAACAACCACAGCGGTCAGAGAATATTATGTTAATATATTCTTTACGAGGTGATTAGAATGACCAATGGAGCTTATGGGCATTGCCCCAGCGGAGCTGTTCCTTATTCAGTCAGGGCAGGCGATACCCTGGGGAATATTGCTTTCTTATACAATACAAGCGTTAATGATATAATAAAAGCCAACCCCGGTATTACCCCCGATCAGCTGTGTATCGGCCAGCAGCTTTGTGTGCCTTTGAAAGCCCAATTATATCCTGCCTGCCCTACAACAAACTATTATGTGGTTACAAATGCGGATACCATGGAATCGATAGCCTCCTACTTCGGCATTTCTCCCCAGCAGCTTGTATATTCAAATTATGGAATTGACCTTAATGATTTGTATGTGGATCAGATTTTGTGCATACCGGTTGCTCCCTCGCCTGTAAGTATTAACATAAATATAGGGGAGCGCAAACTTACAATATACAGCGACGACGCTGTATTCAAAACATACAGGATTGGACTGGAAAACCCATCCATACCAGTTCCAAGAGGAACTTTTAGGGTATTAAATAAGCAGGTAGACCCCGGTATAGCACAGGGTGCACGCTGGCTGGGTCTATCCGAGGCCGGTTTTGGAATACAAGGTACAAATAACCCTCAGTTCATCGAAAACATTTCCGAGGGGGAAAGTATAATACTGTCTAATCAGGACGTGAGTGAGTTATTTAACCTTGTGCCGGTTGGTACAACCGTTAAAATAATATGATAATATTCTGAAATATAGTATTGAAGGTGAATTTATGGATTATGAAGGCTTTGAACGTCAATGTCCTGCAGGCACTTCTTCCTATATAGTGCAGAGTGGCGATACTCCATACAAAATTGCAGGCAAGCTAAATACTACGGTCACAGCAATACTTTCGGCAAACCCCAGTATAATTCCGGAAAACCTGGAAATAGGCCAATCTATCTGTAAACCTCAGCCACAGCCTCCGGCAGCAGTATGTCCTATAGGCACCTCTCCGTATGAAATAAAAAGCGGAGATATATTGGCAAGCATTGCCAGAAGGTTTGATACCACTGTAGAAGCAATACAATCAGCCAATCCCGGCATCATACCCGAGAAGCTGTCTATCGGCCAGATTATTTGTGTAGCCCAGGAAAAAGCAGAACAATTTGTTTGCCCAAATTTAAATTCCTATGTGATCCGCAGAGGCGATACCCTGGCTGCAATTGCCAGTGCCTTTAGCGTATCCCTGCAGAGCCTGTTAAATGCAAACCCTGGAATAGTGCCGGAAGCCCTGTTCGTCGGCCAAGTAATATGCATTCCCATAGCTTCTACCCCTCTGGGTATTACCGTAAGCATCAGAGAGAAAATTCTCGCCTTATACAAGTATAGCAGACTATACAAGGCATACCCTGTCGCTACCGGCAAACCCACCACCCCTACCCCTGTTGGTATCTTTACAATAATAAATAAGCAGGTTAATCCCGGAGGCCCTTTCGGCACCAGGTGGATGGGGTTGTCAAAACCTCACTATGGTTTGCATGGCACCAATAATCCCGCCTCCATAGGTTCGGCTGCTTCAAACGGATGTGTCAGATTGCTCAACAAGGATGTGGAAAATCTTTTTGACCATGTAGGGGTGGGGACAATAGTAAGAATATTCTAGCCATACTCCTTCACCTGTATACTTCGTCCCCGTTGACACCGCCTAATTACTCCCCTGAACAGGCAGCATTATTCTTATGATATAAAACTCTCCCGGCCTTATTAAAGCCACCCCAATATCTACTATAAGCCTCCCCTCTTCTATATCGGTCCGACTCATAGTAGTCCTGTCAACCTTAACAAAGAAGGCATCCCTTTCTCTTGTACCCGCAAGGTAACCCTTCCTCCATTCCCTTGTAAGGAAATCCGCAATGCAGGTGTTGACTCTCGCCCACAGTTCCTGATCGTTGAGCCAATTCCTTGTCCAGTCAAGTCCCTCACTTATGGACTCTTCTATGTAGTTCTCCAGTCTTCTTATACTTACATATTTGTATTCGGAATCGGTTCGGGCAGCCAAAGTCCTTGTCCCCCAAACCGTTATCCCTTTTAGGG
>JAKPKE010000066.1 GCA_029553855.1 Bacillota bacterium
AACGCTGCCATGATATCAGGGAGTTCTGCTGATGGTATCTGCATCAGGACCATCCCCGGATTAAAAGTTCATTTGCAGGAGTGTTCTTGTTCATCTCACGGATAACAGACCGGGCCGTCTCCGAAACGCTTATCCCGTCACACGGGAATATAATAGTGTTCGTTTCCCGGTTGGCTAACTTGGCGGTTCCTGACCGGGTTTCTCTCTCATTCTTCATCTTACCATTCTCCTTTTCCATGATTCGTGTTCCAAATACTTTACGAATCCAATCAGGCTGACGCCATCGACTGGACTCGATAATGATAATCCCTTATGGCTGTTCTGATAGCTTCGCTTGAATCCTTGCATCCAGTCTTTAATTTCAAAGTCTGAATCATTGATTCCATCTCCGGTGTTACCCGAAAATTCACAACTTTTGTTTCGGTCATTCAGTTTTCTCAACCTCCTGTAATACAGGTGTTATACATTATGTTATACACCAATGTATATAAATTTTGTTAAATAGAATTTAACAATAAAATAAACAAAAATAGACAAAAATATATATAACTATATATAACATTCATAACAGTATGGCAAGACCTGCGGGGGTACCGACCAGGCAATTAGGGGCACGGGTTCCATGCGATTTGTTTGAAGCTGCTGTACGGCTCGGAGAAAAACAGGGTCTGGATATTTTATCAACTATTATTCAGGCATTGCAGGAATGGGTGGATGCACAGGAAGAAAAATACTGTCCGGTCTGTTCAACGGTAAACCCTCCGGCAGCACGATATTGCATGGAATGTGCTTCTCCCCTGACTCCTGAAGGTGTCGAGGAGTTCCAGAAAATAGAGGAGTTTCTGAAGAATAACCCGTCTGCGAAACATTTACTGAAAAAGATGAGTGAGAACACGATGCGCGAAGAATAAATTACCAGATAATTAATGCGGTATTTTTTCCGTTTTACGATATTAACCAGTTCTTTTTTATCTTTTGTTTGACAATATTATAGTATGCCCGCCTGTTTAGGGGTGCCACTTGACCCGGAACTACAAACACAATTCAAAGAGATATGCCGGAATAAAGGATATAAAATGAATCATTTCTATGCACGTTTATTGAAACTCTATC
>JAKPKE010000307.1 GCA_029553855.1 Bacillota bacterium
TTAGGGAATATTTCAAGCCTGACCCCCTTTCCCCAATCCGTCTTCATCATGTTTAATATTCATAATAAGTGCAAAAGCAATAAGTCCATATGCCATAAAGCTTCTGAAGTATTCTCCCAACGAAACATTATTGAATAAATTCTGCCCTGCAAGAGGGGACAGTATGAAAAGAGTATGCAGCAACAATATTCCAATAAGTGCATTCCTTACAGAAGCTTTTTTTATCGTAGCACCTCCTGCAAGCAGTGAGGCACAGGAAAAAACATCAGTATTCAAATGCCCGGTATATACATTTATTACTCCTATGTTTTTCAGGAACACAAGCTGTCCTATAGCCGCAATTATCGTTGAAATAACAAGAGTGACCATCCTTATGCCGTTTACATTTATTCCCAATGTCGCAGACTTTTCCATACTCATTCCTACAGCTCTGATTTTTTGACCCAGCTTAGTGTTTAATATATAGCATATGAGGTATGCAAATATAAGTACTGTAAGAATCATAAGTACTGGTATATCAATACTTCCGGCAGATATTTGAAATAACTTGTCTGAACCGTTTTTAAAAGGAGCCAGATCCACCATGTTGTTGACTCCTATACCACTTGCCAATACGATTTTCTTATTGTGCACAGGTATTACAGTTCCGAAACCTACCATGAAAATCAGCTGATAGATATAGTTTGCCAGGAATCCAATAATAATTGAGGTTATCATTTCCCTTCCCTTAACTATATTCAGCGCCTTCCCAATAAGAATCCCGAAAGCAGCCGACAATACAATCGATATTATAATTACCAGCAAAAAACCCGCAATATTATATAGCTGCATATTAAGCACAAACAAGTACGCCATTTGCGCAGCCATTGCACCTACTACAACAGCGAAATTCAGGCCCATTCCTCCGACTATGGGTATAATTAATGCAAGCACCATTATTCCGTTTCTCACAAACCTTAATAACAATTGGTTCACTAAGAATGTGGAGCTTACCCCAGCAAAAATGAAGCATAAAATGCACAATACGGAAAACACCAGTGGGACAATATATTCCTGTATCCGTTCTTTTATCATAATCCTGCTTTCCTCCTCTGCTGCTTCAGTAATGCATATAGTATGATGGAGTTAGTAACAAGCATCCTGAGTATTTCTGAC
>JAKPKE010000095.1 GCA_029553855.1 Bacillota bacterium
AATTGGCTGAGTGGGAACATGACGTGAGAATTCTTATGGTCAAGAATGATACTTACTATGATGCAAACCTTGTTAAGCTGGATGGAATAGAATTGGCTATGCTGACAGATGAAAACACAGCCTGGCAGAAATATGAAGGCGGAGAATTCGATTTTCTGATTCCCCTACCCCAAGCAGTCGTAGCACAGCTTAAAGCCAACGGCAATCCGGAGCTGGTAATCGGCGGCGAACTTGCCACATATTATTACAATCTCAACACAAAGCTTAAACCCTTTGATAATGTCAAAATAAGAAAAGCTCTTGCTCTGACCATAGACAGACAGACCATTGTAGATAAAATAGCCCAGGGGGGCCAGCTGCCTTGTGAAGGCGTCGTACCTTTCGGCATGCTTGATGAAAACAACAAGGAATACAGGAACGGAGTCGGCAAATTGGTCGAGTACAATGTAGAAGAAGGTAAGAGACTTTTTGCGGAAGGCCTAAAGGAAACAGGCTTTAAAGCCTCTGATTTCAGTAAATTCTCTATTCTGTACAATACTTTGGAAGCCCACAGAATAATAGCTCAGGCGATTCAGGAAATGTGGAGAACAAATCTCGGCATAGAGCTGCCCCTTGAAAATGTTGATTTCCAGGTTAAACTGGACAGGGAAAAGGCAGGAGACTACAGTGTTTCCAGAGCAGGATGGATAGGAGACTATATTGATCCAATGACCTTTATCGATCTTTGGGTAACCGACGGTGCATTCAACGATGCGGATTACAGTAATCCGGAATATGACAAACTTGTAATTGAATCAAAAAATACTGCGGATCAGACCATCCGTATGAATAACATGCGTAAAGCGGAAAAGATGCTGATGAATGATATGCCGGTAATTCCGATTTATTTCTATACTAATCCTTATGCTCAGAAACCCTATGTGACCGGCGTATTTAAGCCCCTTAACAGGTATCCGTATCTTATATATGCTGATATGAACAAATAATCTATTCAGCTTTGTAAAAGAAGATCGGCGGGCTATATTAACTATAGCCCTCGGTTTTCTTTTCAGTTAACAGCAAAGGAGGTATAAAATGAGAAAATACCTATTAAAGAGGTTTTTGTTATCTTTATTGACAATTTGGATAATTATTACTACTACATTTATATTGATGCACTCTGTACCGGGAAACCCCTTCAGGACTGAGTCAAAAATGCCGAAAGTTGTATATCAGAATCTTCTAAGGAAATATGGTCTGGATAAACCTTTAGGCGAACAATATATTATCTATCTTGGGAAAATAGTAAGAGGCGATTTTGGAGATTCCATGAAATCCAGGGTCGAAACGGTAAATGACATGATAAAGAGAGGCTTTCCGGTATCTGCTTTTATAGGCCTCCAGGCGCTGATAATAGCAATTACTTTTGGACCTGCCCTGGGCGCAATCGCCGCTTTGAATCAAAATAAATGGCCGGATTATTTTTCAATGGTAATTGCAATTCTTGGTATTTCTGTACCAAGCTTTATTATGGGAACGGCATTTATACAATTTCTGGCCAAGAATATCAGCTGGCTTCCCATCGGGGGGTGGGGCACTTACAGCCATTCGATTCTGCCTTCTGTTGCATTGGCATTCATGCCCCTGGCACAGCTTGCAAGGTTTATGCGCTCAAGCATGCTGGAGGTTCTGGGACAGGATTATATAAAAACCGCGACATCCAAAGGAATAACCAGGGCAGCGGTTGTTCTGAAACACGCCGTAAGAAATGCAATACTGCCTGTTGTTTCCATGTTGGGTACTATCGCAACCAACCTTTTGGTAGGCAGCTTCGTTATTGAAAAAATATTCGGTATCCCGGGCCTTGGAATGTTTTTTATTTTATCCATAGGAAACAGGGATTATCCTTTAATAATGGGGACTACGATTTTTTATTCCATTGTTTTAATATCAATGCTTCTCTTTGTTGATATTGCATATATGCTTATCGATCCGCGAATCAAACTTGTAAAGGAGGGACGATAGTGAAAACAGAACTTGATTATTCCCCGGAATTATTTCAAATTGCATCAAGGGAAGATAGAAATGCAGAAAAAATACGTCGTCCCAGTATAAAGTATTGGCCGGATGTATGGCGTAGGCTGAAAATGAACAAATTGGCAATGACAGGATTGACACTAATATGCATTTTTGCAGTAATGGCCTTTGCAGGTGTCCATATCAGCGGGTTCAAGTATTTTGAACAGGACTACAGTATGATAAATTTACACCCGGACAGTGTGCACTGGTTTGGAACCGATGAATTGGGCAGAGATTTATTTACAAGGGTTTGGTTTGGTGTAAGGTATTCGTTGTTTATAGGGGTTATGGCGGCCTTCATTGATTTCTCAATAGGGGTTTTGTATGGAGGTATTGCAGGTATTACCAGCAGAAGAATAGATGCTGTAATGATGCGTATAGCGGAGGTAGTATACAGTATTCCTTATATGCTGGTTGTTATTCTTATTTCAGTTGTGTTTACCCAGGCAGGTCAGGGAAGTTCAATGTTTGTTCTGATTTTTTCCCTGTCCTTGACAGACTGGGTTCCAATGGCCATTTTGGTCCGCGGACAAGTACTCCAGCTGAAAGAAAGTGAATATGCTTTAGCATCGGAATCCCTGGGAGCCGATAAAAGCTGGATACTGCGAAAGCATATTATACCCAATTCTCTTGGACCGATATTGGTTAACATTACTTTGACAATCCCCAGGGCTATTTTTGCAGAAGCAACCTTAGGATTCCTGGGTCTTGGACTTCAGGCACCGAAATCCAGTCTTGGAACCTTGGCGAATGATGGGTTGAGGGGCCTTCCGGTAGGACTCACATATCAGATATTTATTCCGGCATTATTCATTTCTCTTATTATGTTTGCTTTTAATGTATTGGGAGATGGATTTCGAGATGCTTTAGACCCAAGGCTGCGAAAATAGAGAGAGGTGGAAATATGGAAAAAGTATTAGAAGTTAAAGATTTAAGAATATCCTTCCAAACATTTTTTGGTGAAGTCGAAGCTGTCCGCGGCATTACTTTTGATGTAGGAAAGAAAGAAACAGTAGCTATAGTAGGGGAATCAGGCTGTGGAAAGTCTGTAACAGCCAGCGGGATCATGCAGCTTCTCCCTATGCCTCCGGCTTTTTTTAAGGGCGGAGAGATATTTTTTAACGGTGAGAATCTTTTAAATAAAACGGAAAAGCAAATGCAGGGGATAAGAGGAAATAAAATATCTATGGTCTTTCAGGACCCTATGACATCTTTGAATCCTACAATGAAAATAGGCAAGCAAATAGTTGAGGGTCTGGTGAAGCACAGAAATATGAGCAGGGGAGAGGCTGCAGCAAAAGCAATTGAAATGTTGGACCTGGTTGCCGTGCCGCAGCCGGAAAGAAGAATAAATCAATACCCACATGAGTTTTCAGGCGGTATGCGTCAAAGGGTAATGATAGCCCTGGCAATGGTCTGCAACCCACAGCTGCTTATTGCCGACGAGCCTACAACCGCTCTGGACGTAACGGTTCAGGCCCAGATTCTGGAGCTGATGAATAAGCTGCAGGACCAGCTGGGTATGTCTATAATATTGATTACTCATGATCTGGGTATAGTGGCTGACGTAAGTGACAGGGTTGTGGTGATGTATGCCGGACAAATATTGGAAGTAGGTTTGACGGAGGAGATTTATGCATCGCCTAAGCATCCCTACACAAGAAAACTTCTGGCTTCCGTACCCCGCTTGGATATGAGCAGGGAAGAACCTCTTTATTCAATAGATGGTACGCCGCCTGATCTTTATGTTCCGCCGAAGGGTTGCTCATTCTATGACCGATGTACTGAGGCTATGAAGATCTGTAAGGATCAGATGCCGGAACTATATGGGCACAGTATCACTCATCAAAGCCGTTGCTGGTTGAATCACCCGATGGCGCAAAGGATAAATTCAGCGAATAGGAGTGAAGGACGATGACGGAACCTTTAATCTCTGCAAGGAATATTAAGAAATATTTTGATGTTAAGGGCGGAAAGCTTAAGGCAGTAGACGGCATCAGCTTTGATATATATCCCCAGGAGACTTTTGGATTGGTTGGAGAGTCCGGCTGCGGCAAGTCAACGGCAGGGAGGACTATTGTCAGATTATATGAGCCCACGGATGGGGAGCTTATATTCAACGGTCAGAATATATATAATCTTCCCAGGAAGGAAATGCAGGAAGTCAGAAGGGATTTCCAGATGATATTCCAGGATCCTTATGCTTCCCTTAACCCGAGAATGACGGTGGAAGATATTGTGGCGGAGCCCCTTGATATATATCAGGCCTGGAAGACCAGAGCGGAACGTTCCGACAGAGTTATTGAGCTTCTAAGATTGGTAGGACTGAATGACGAGCATGTTTTGCGCTTTCCTCACGAGTTTTCAGGAGGGCAGCGGCAAAGAATCGGTATAGCAAGGGCCTTGGCTTTACATCCAAAATTTATTGTCTGCGATGAACCGATTTCCGCATTGGACGTGTCTATACAGGCGCAGGTTGTCAATCTCCTGAAAAAACTGCAGAATGAGCTGGGTCTTACTTATATGTTTATTGCGCACGACTTGTCAATGGTAAGGTATATCTCCGACAGGGTCGGGGTTATGTATTTGGGGCATATGATGGAACTTGCAAAATCAGACGAGCTATATTCGAATCCTCTTCACCCTTATACCAAGGCTTTGCTTTCTGCCATTCCTATACCGGATCCGGAAATCCAAAAAAACAGGAAAAGGATTATGCTTGAAGGGGACGTGCCAAGTCCTATTAACCCGAAGGAAGGATGCAGATTTGTTGACAGATGTCAGTATGCCAAAGATATATGCCGTAAGGAAACACCTAAGTTCGAAGAGAAGAAAGAAAACCATTTTGCAGCATGTCATATAGTATAATTCAATCAAATCATAGTAAACGGTATTGAATTGCAGGATATCCGGGAAGTATGCACAGCTCAATACCGTTATTATTTTTCTTTTCTGACTGCTCATAGTTTTTCCATATAAGCGAAGACTAATTACAATGAATCGCCGGGGAGTAAAGTCATGACATTTAAGAATCATATGGAAAAGGGTTATGCTTATCATGTAATAAGTATAATCGATTTAAAGAAGACCCTGCGGGAAGGTATCAGATACAATGATAAAAACACCTATGCCAGCAAATATACTGATTTTCATACCTATTTTGATATGCATAAGCCCGAGGGCATACCTGAATGGGTAGAAAGAAAAAAAGCCATATTTGCAAGTATTGGATTTGGGAAAGGCCACAGGAGGCACTCCCACAGCGCAATTCTCAAGGTAAGGGTATTGCGGGACAGATGTTGGGTATGCAACGAGAACCTGGCAAATTTCATATACGAACCTTTTATTTTGCAGGAAATAGAGGGATTTGAACGTACAGAGGAGTATATGGAGATAAAAGGGAAAGAATTTGTCAGCGAATATTGGAATAATTCATTAAGCTATAATGCCAACCTGCGCAAAAGGTATGACAAAAGAAAGGGATATGATGCGGAAGTACTTATAATGCACTCTATCCCTCCTGAAAATATTGAATGCCTTTATATAGTTTCAGACCACCAGATAATGAGTTATAGGGAATGGAAAGAATACTTCGTTTGCGGGAGTTCTTATCCGGAAGCTCAATACAATAAATATTTGCAGCCAAGCAGCGTTTCTTCGGCCGCGAAAACACCGGGTTCGCAATAATACTTCTTTTTCTCTGTTTTAAACTCGAAATACTCCCAAAATACAGGAGCCATGTTTTTTTCAGAGGAGCCCAGATTGTGAAGCTCCATTTTATTCTCCTGCAATATGGGATAAAATTGATTGTTGAACAGCTTGCTGTTTATAAAGGCTGAACTGTAAAAGGAGGACAATTGCTTATCCACATACATAAAAAGATCGGGATCCGTAAGACAGCTTCGGAGCGCACGCAGTGCGGAAAGTAAAGCCGAAACATCCTTGAAGCTGCATTTTTGTTTGCTTTTGTCCGAAGTTGAAAATAACCCGCTGTTTTTATCCCAATAGGAGTCAATACGGTCATATAGCTTTAAATATGAAACTTTATATTTATCCATGCTATTAAATTCATGGAGCCTGATTAAACAGTTCATGCAATTGCATAATGTGACAAAAGAGCTGAAATTGTCATCCGATATATTTCTGGAGATATCACCGGTATTTGTCAAGCGTTCGCAAAACTCGAAGCCTATTGTATTAACGGTATTATATATTGTCTGTCTATGCAGACCGGTATGCTTCAGCATGGCAAGCAGACTCAGGCATATGGCTGACAAATCTCTGGAGCTGATATCATTAATGTTTTCAATAACATTCTCACATATTATCGGCAGCACCTCCAAACACTTCTCAAACTTGTCGATAAGCCCCCCTGGATAAAGCTTGCTTTGCCCGGGCAGCTCCAATATTGAGGCCAGGGCCTCGGAAGCATAGAATTGAGTTTTTAAATCCGGGTTTTTATTGGAGAGAGTTATTTTACATTCGGCATAGACATTATCTCCTATATCCTTTCCGGTGTAATAGAAATCACCCAGCCTAAGGAAATCAACAAGAAAACAGGCCTGTTTAATAGAGTTTATTCCAAGGCAATAAGCAATGAATTCTTTATTGTCAGATAGGATTTCCCCATTGAGTAAAATAGGAATAAGAGCAGTCGTGGAGCTGATGGAATGGGCAAGCACATTCGGCTCGACAGACCTTTTCATTTTTTTGCTTACCCAGCGGAAGCCTTTGAAATCATAGGCAGATTCGGGAATAGCTGCATATCCCGGAACACATTTCTTGTAAAGAGAGGACATAAAGGTTATATTTTTTGGCATATTCTTAATGCCTGTTCCTTTTAAAAGCTTGTAAATCCGGTCTAATTCTTGCTCATCGGGCATTTCTATATTTCCGCAGCCCGAAAGCAGGCAGAAAGATATTACGTTGAGGTAAGCCATTGTATTACAGTGCTTTACTATGTCAGGATATGAAAATTCAAAATTCATTAAAACACCTCCCAAAATAAATGGAAGTAATATGGATATCTATATATATCTATGCATTAATTGAGTTGGATAAAACCAGTTGCGTATACTTAAATAATGGGTACGAGGTTCGGGGTGCGGGGGGACAGTTGGAAAGCCGGAAAGGGGGGCAGGGGGATGAGTCATGCTGAACGAAGTGAAGCGTCTTAAAAATTTTGCAGGGTGCAATATAAAAAACTGTGCTATAATATTCATTGTAATATTCAACATGGGAATGAGGTGTTGCGCATGAAGGAAGGAAAGATTCCTCCGGAGCTTTTGAAAAGCCTGATATTTGATAGTATTAAAGTGCGAAGAGAGGAAGTCATACTGCGGCCCGAAATCGGCGAAGACTGTGCAGCTATAGATTTCGGCCGCCATGCATGTGTATTGTCCACCGACCCGATTACTGCGGCTTCAAAGGGCGCAGGCGCCCTTGCAATACATATATCCTGCAATGATATTGCCAGCAGCGGAGT
>JAKPKE010000097.1 GCA_029553855.1 Bacillota bacterium
ATATCGCATGGGACAGCTCGTGCAACATTGTGCCTAACCCCATAAACATAAATGCGGTGTATCTTCCGGTCAGCCTGACAAGCAGGCGGGCGTTCAGCTTGTTTAAAGCATTGATAACGCCTACGGCAAGCAGCACTATGGCTACGGCAATTAGTACCACATGTATGGTATTATGTACTATAGATACAACCATTTTGTCTGCGGTCGATGTCTTCGGCGTATTTTTTCCAAAATCGTTCTTGTTGTTCGACCAATAGATTGATTTTTCTCTGATATTGTTGTCGCCTTGACTCTATTATACTGGCAATATCTTTATCGTTATCGTTAGCAATATTGTTATCGTTATCGTTAGCAATATCGTCGCTTATCGTGTATATTGGTTCGGGTTTTTCGTCTCTTATATAAGAAGTATTTTCTTTATTGATTGCATTATAACCTTGAGCAGCATATTTTTTTCTTCTTCTTTTGTATGCCTCGTATCCTATCTCCGCTATTATTTGCCCGTCATTATTGGTTATTTGTATATATTTTTGGCTTGCAGGTATTATCTCTTTCATAAGATGCCCACGAAGCTTCAACGATAGTAATTTGGGGAAATGCGTATCTGTTTGATTCTGCCGCTGGATTTTGTAGTCCATGACTGCCAGCATAAATACTTCAAAGGATATCTGATAAAGGTCTCGGATGTCGTAATTGACTGGGTTGCGATCAACATAACTGGCGATGCAACGCTCAATAACTGGTTTATTTTTTATGAAAGCATTTATGAGAATCTGATCTCTTTTTTTTTGGCTGTCAGCGTTATGTTCGTCAATAGCCAAGTATTGTTCTATCAGGTCATTATTTTTTTTTATGGTGTTACGATCTATGCGCAACGTTGCCCTCTTCTTAAATATTACAATAATAACTTTCTTGCCCTTTCAACCTTTTTCAATTCTTTTGTTTTTTTAATAATCGTAGCCTGAGTGTGCGTGGGGCATCTGCCAGTATCGTTGCCTACTATGGTTAATTCGTGCTTCGGCCTGGATTTTCCGCATATATAACAACAGATCATATCGTATGGAACGATTGATAGCTCGTGTATTTTTTTTGCCTCTTTGCGGAAACTGCCTTCTTTGAGGAGTTCGCCCAGCCTTACCAATGCAGCCTCCGGCGTTGTTGCCATAATATCGCAGTCTATCTTTATTCTATACTGGGTTTTTTTCATTTACCCTTCTCCTTTTTGCTTGCCGCTGTTTTCTTACACATATTTTATGAGCACATCTTCAGCTTTTATCAGCCCCGCACGGATAACTGTTTTGGTGCAGAGCTTGTGGTATGCGTTCTTGTCGTCCTGCACCATAGGGTGGCAGCAGTAGGCAAGCCTGCAATTACCGCAGCCTTGCGAGCCTGTTACATCGGTTGCCCAGGACAACATGCTTATGCATGAAGGCGGTACGTTCCGGCTGACCCAATTACCAGTCTTTACGTCGATGTAGTGTATTCTGTCTATTTTTTTGGGTTTACTGTCGATCACTGTACCCTTTCGAGAATATAATAGTTTTCATCTACTTTTCGAGGGCTATACCTGTAGTCACTTCCTTCGGATATTTCCTTTGCAACCCTGTAGGCAAGTATTTCCTTTTCTTCTTCGTCACAGTCCTGTGTTGCAAGTACAATAGGACTACGCATCTCGATAGCGCCTTTAAGATGAATAACCAGAACATCATTGTTAATGTGGCGAGAAGGAATGTCGTACAAATCGCCATCGATAATCTCGATCTGTTCCATTACAATTGCGTCTCTCACGGTTTTTGGATCTCTCATGCTTATTTGCCCCCTTTAATTTTTTTGTATGGTTTGAGATACGGTATCCGGCTTGCCGTTCTATACCAGCATGGAAATTCTGCAATTTTTCCTTTGCTGTTCCAAACGGTAAAGAGCCAGCGCTTGCCGCAATCCGATTCATGCGGCAGCGTGTGTGCCTGTTGCGTCGATATGAACAGGGCGTATGGTTCGTCGCTGTTATCTTCAAACATGATTTCAAAGGCATCTATGCCTCCCCGTGCATCCCACAAGCCCCTTGTAACTATTACTTCCTGTGCTGTTGCTATTTCGCCGACAAGCCCTTTGGCCATCTCGTCCGGCACGAGCAGACGGAAAGCCCCGGCATTAATAGACAGAAA
>JAKPKE010000308.1 GCA_029553855.1 Bacillota bacterium
ATCAGAAAGCACACCGCTGCAATGATAAATGCCGTATTCTTTAGTTTGTTCACTATTTCCGCCCCCTTTCCCATTATTTCCTGATAACAAGCACCTGCCCGGCCTTCAGCACATTGGCCGAAGTCAGGCTGTTATCTTTCATTACCCTGGTATATAAAGACCTGGTGCCGTAGAATTTATTGCTTATAGACATAAGCGTGTCCCCCGGCTGCACAACATAGAATTCATAGCTCTGGACGGCGGCTGCCTCTTCCTTGCTCTTGGCATAGCTTGCCTCTATCCTGTCAAATAAAATTACTCCGTAATCATCCTTGCCGGGTGCAAGCTCCGCATAAAGCCTGTCCAATTTGAGGGGATACAGTTTCACATCCTGTGGCGGAGCCGCGGAGATATATTTCCACCCTATCCAGTTGACCCCCTTGGACAGTTCTATATCTATCTTCTCACCCTCCGGGGTCCTGTATCTCATACCCAAAGTAACAGGGGAATATCCATAGGAGAATGCCCATACCCCTGCCGATTGAGGAGGATACTTTATTGTTATATCCTGGTCGTCTAAGACCACATAAGCCCTTTCAGGCTGGTAGCCCGTTGATATGAAATATTCCGCCCTGACGACGGTATTGCCGAATTTTCCTCCCTTTATCCGTTCCACGTTTCCGGTCACCCCGGTATCTGCCGTCATAAAGTAGATTGCATCCGATTCCATGTCGGCCAGTATTGTCCGCCTTTCGTCATTGTCACCGCCTTTTGTTCCTTCAGCTGTCTCCACATAGCCTTTGTAAGCCTTAAAGGGATTGTCCCTGCCTTGGGCAGTGTATCCGTTATTGTAGAAATATCCTTCCCTCTCCTCTTCGATTCCCATGTAGCCTATGGCTTTAAGGGACATCTGGCCATCAAGGGTATCCTTATCTTTTCTGTTGAAGGACAGCTGATCTATCAAAAGCCTTTTAGGGCTGTGCCGAAACATGGAAAGGATGTTTTCCAAATCAATGAAGCTGCCCTTATATGCAATAGCTACCTTTGTCAGTTTTGCATCAGCCTCCGCCAGATCTGCATCCTTGGGCTTTTCAAAGTTGATGCCGGGTACTCCCAATTTGCTGCTGTCTATTATGACATTCAACATATGAATCAGCTCCGGCTGGTCCACACCGTAATAATATTTCTGGACTGCCCTCCGGTATTCGTCTTTTACCGAATCCAGCTCTCTGTCTATTATTTTTTCTGTTGCAAGCAATTCCTGTATTCTTGCCTTTTCCCCCAGCTTGAATTCCTTATCCCCTTGAAGTCGTTTATGCTCTGCGTTCTGCAGGGGCATAATATATCTATAAAATAACCAAAATACAATAACTGCAGACAATAACAGGAGAAGATCTTTTTCTTTCTTGCTGATGCTCAGGCCAAATCCCGTCTTACTGCTTTTTAGCTTTGGCTCCATCTTTTTTCTCCTCCTTCAAATCAATATCCAGGTAAAAGGCGAAACAGTCCTCCTCATCGGTAATCTGGGGCACAAAAACCTTTTCAAGCCCCATTATCTTGGAAAGGTTATATCCGAACTGAGCAATGGAGTCCTTGTCCTTGGATACACCTTCGGCCTTTACTCCATCCTGTGTCATGACCATGGACTTCAGAAACAGTTCAGAGGGCATATTGGACCTTATATCTTCAAGCATGTACTCATTTACAATGTCAAGGCTTTCGATATACCGGTCCAGTGCGGCTATCTTGGACAGCTTCTCCTTATAATCGCTTATCTGCCTCTTCTTGTCCATTATTTCAGGCAGTCTGGGATCTTTCATGACGACATTTAGTTCCGCATTTAGATACTGAACCTCATTTTTCAGCTTTTTTATAATGAAAAAGTTATATATACCTATGGAGAATACTGCAACAAATATCAATACTGAAATAACCCTGATTATTGCAGTTGATTTCCCGGTTCCTTTCTTTTCGCTTTTTTTATTGTAGGATGAAAAAAAGTTCATGTCATTCACAGCATCACGCCCTTCCATCCCTGATCAGCGCACCGACGCAGCCGACATATTTATTTATATCCCCGTTCAGATGAATTCTTTCGACACTTTCGAGTATGGCGGTGGGAATGCTGAAGTACCCGCCGAAAAGCTTATCCATGCCTTTTATTTTAGAAAGCCCTCCGTACAGGAGTATGTTGTCCAGCCACTTGTCGGGCTCTCTGGAGTCATAGTATTTGAACACCTTGTCTATTTTGTCCATAATGCCTTCCAGGCTCGTCTTTGTAATATTTGTATACCTGTCCTGCTCGGAATATTCTGCTTCAACTACACTAATATCCGAAATCCTCTGCTTATAGGTAAGAAGCTCTTCACTTCCCGGATCCATCAGTTTGGAGATATTCCTGTCCAGGCTGAACCCTCCGCTGTCGATCACCCTGTTGAGCTTTGCATTTCCTTTGTTCACTATAGTTACATTGGAAGTGCTGTAACCTAAGTCCACTGCGGCGATAGTAGTTTCTAAGGGTATAAGGCTTCCGTTTATGCGTCCTCCATGTCTTAGGAATTTCCATACCCCGTTGGAATGGAAATCCATCACCTCAGGCTTAAGCCCCAGCTCCTTGATAAAGTTATAATGCATATCCACCATTTCTTTTGGGATAGCCACAACCAGGACATTCAGCTTTTCCTGCCCGGCATTTTCAATACTTTCAACTGCCCTATGCTGTATCACATACTTACTGAAATCCATAGGAAGGTATTCCCCCAGCTGAAAGCTAAGCATACTCTCCAATTCCTTGCTGCCTAAGTTTGGGAGCAGCAGTTCCCTTATTATTATTGCCGTACTTTTTATGGAGATATGACAGGTGCCGCCTGAAATACCATTCTTTCGAAGCTCCCTCCTGACCGCATCCGACAATTTGTACTCATCTCTGATATAGCCGTTTTCATAGGCACCGGCCGGAGTAACAAAAGAAAATGCTTTTTTTATTTCTGTACTGTCCCTTTCCTGTCTGCCATTTACTATTTTTGTCTCATAGGAACTCAAATCTATAGCGGTAATGCTTTTTCCTGAAAACGATAACCTTTTCAATCAGACACCTCCGTTCTCATGCTAATTGATTTCGCTCCAGCTGTGTATTTCCCAGCCTACATTGGCAGGTTCGAGTATATGAGGAGGATAATCGTAGAACATTCTGGCATCATGGGAATATTTCTTGTTATAGCCTGTGCTGCCGATAGTTCCGACAGCCTGTCTGATTTTTTGTGTAATATTCCCCCATAATGTAATATCCCCTCTTCTATCCCCGGTTCTATAGCTCTCAAAACCAAAGCCTCCGTTGACCGCAAATACAGCAGAATGTATGGTTACTTCCTTCGGCGCCACATCGTAGTAAGTATCCGATGATGCTGATTTTACCCATTTGCTGCCGCTTTTTATCCATTCAAAGTTCCAGTATGGTTTGTCGCCGTCGACAGACATTTTGGGCCAGCCGTAATGAAGTATAAAGATGTCGCTGTTGGCCACAAGTCCCAGCATGTCCTTTCCGCTGGCCTCCCTGATATAGTAATCCTTTCCCGAGGGCTTGTAGGATGGGGTAAAGGCAGTGGAATAATATTCTATGCCCCCAAACTCGGGGTAGCTGTGTATACTACCCCCTGCCCAGGTATATTCCTTGGGCGGCTGGTTCGGTACAACACTGATATTGTTAAGATCGGAAGCCGAATAATCGTACCAGTTTGTCGGATCCGACCAGGTAATATAAATATCGTTGGCAGCCGCGATAGTAAGTGTTCCCTTAAGGGTACCGGATATGAATATATTGCCTGTTTTCAGATCAAATTTGCCTGTACCGCCTCCGATGGCTTTATCGACATAGATTACTCCGTTTTTAATGCTGCTTTGTGGTATAGTTGTTGCCGATGCCGCATTGCCATTCCTTATTTTTATGTTTTCACCGTCAAGATATATGCAAGTCCTGCCGTAAAACACCATATTGTCCTTCTGTGCCCACGCCTTCATTTGTGAATTCGTTTGGGGGAATACCAGCTCTCCGACCTTCTTAGGCTCTCCTGCCAGGTAAGCGTCGCCCCGATATGAACTCCTTATGCTCTCCGTGTGGGAACCTGAATACGAGACAGTATCAAAGAATACGGGATAATATACGTATTTCCCCAAGGTGTTGTTATACACCTTGCTGCCCTCAGTAGTATAGAAGTCTTTGTTGGTATGGTATGGGCCATGGCTTTCATCCCCCGAAGTCCACCAGATTTCCTTGCCGTCATTGTCGCTTACATAAACGTAATGTACAAATTGCTTTTTTCTTATCTTTGCTTCTATGGTCCTCTTAGTCTCCGGTCTGCCTTTGGCCCATCCGGTTGATTTAATGGTAATAAACCGGTCGGTGTCGCTGGGCTTGGTGACTTCCAGACGGTAAAATCCGTCCATAAAGGGTATGTCCACTCCCTGCATGTCTTCGCTTTCCGTTGTACTGTAAAAATTCACATTGTCGTTCAGATGCCAGAGGTAATAATTGTAGCCTGCTTCTGCATACTCAATGGCTTTTTTCCCGGAATCGTCCGCAGTATTGAATTTAGACTGTGAATCCATCATACTGAGGGAAGTAAAGCCGAATATGACCGATATTGTAAGAACTATCAGTACCAGCGGCATGACGGATCCTTTTTTGTTCTTTAAAATATCCATGCAGCTCAGCTCCTTTCTATTCAGCCTCTGTCCTGCTCTTTGAGACCAGGTAGCCCTGTACCTCTATATCGTTGGGTTCACCGCCTATTACAAGCTTCATCAGGATCTTTCTTCTGTAATCGGGAGCTTCCTGGCTGCCTTCGCTGATAATCTTTATTGGCTCCTGGAGGAAAAACTCACTTTGTTCCTCTATTATATTGTTTAATACTATCTCCTCCGTGCCAAATCCCGAAGTATAGTCATAGGGGTATTCTGTGCCATCAGGGCTTGCCACCGACCTTTTAAGGCTGCCGCCGTCTATCCTGTACCTGACCATCTCCGGAATATTCATGCCGTCCGAATTGTCAACGTCCGTATAAATATGCATCTCCTTACTACTGATCCGGTCAAGGGCGTCCTTTGTTTCTTCAGCCTTTCTGGCCTGATTGGCCTCACTATGTATTTTCATCTGGAAAAGCCTTGCTTCCTCGGAAACGTTAAAGGTCCTGTTAACTGCTGTAAAGCCCCTTTGAGCAAGAAACAGCATATTATAGCCAAGAAGAAGTACAATGGCTATCAATGGTACAACCAGCACCAGCTCTACAAGGGCAAAGCCCTTGCTCCCCAGGGGCCGCTTTTCTCTTAATCCATCCATGGCCGGCCGTCTCCTTCTATTCTTTAATAAGGCTGCAGTAATTCCTGTCCTGCACCAGCTTCATCCCATAAGAATTGATCAGTGTATCCTCCTCTTTATTGTCCACCATAAACCTCAGTGTATCCCCGACAATAGCGGATGCAGTCTTTAAATTAATAAGAAACTTATAACCTGCCCCTTCTGTTTCAGGGTTTATCGATACATCGGTATAACCGACGGGATTATCTTCTTCATAAAGGGAAAACGCCATGGTATCTATACCGCCTACTTCTGAAGTAAATTCCACTGTAAGAGTCATGCTTCCGTCAGCCTCCATCCTGAAGCGCCCCTCCTTCAGCCCATAAGCTAATTTCAGCTGCTTATTGGTTACTCCGCCTTCTATGTATTGAAAGCTGCCGTCCCATAGATTTCCGCTGCCGGCCTCAACGAAAAAATAACTGTCATCGCCATTTTCGATGGTATAATCGTAATCCCAGGCCCTCCATATTTTTTTCCCCGATATTTTCTCTAAGCTTGTATCCAAGCCATAAGATGCGGTATCCCCCTCCGGAGGATCAAATTTCGGATCCAGCCCCAAATATGTATTGCTCATAAAATCTTCCGGATAGTCCCCTAACAGTATGTAGGCAGGATAGTCAACAAAAAACTGCTGCTCTATATAGTCTTCAGTGGTAGTCTGGACATTTACCTTTGCCTTGTATACCCATTCCTCATCCCCGGCAGGCCCTGTAGTCCCGGTAGGCCTGGACACCATTTCCCCCTCCTCCCATTCCAGCGGAAGGATATAGTATTGACCGTTGGAAAGCTCGGTAAAAAAGGCCTCCCCGTTTTCATCGGTCCTGCTCCAGTTTACAAGAGTATCACTCAGGTTATTAATAATTATCTTGACGTTCTTGGCGGGCTTGTCAAAATCCTCTCCGGTTACCGCCCTGACCTTCAGGGGCACATAACCGGACAGATATCTTTCTCCCTCAAATGCTATAAGGGTGCCTATTACTTCAAAGGTTTTCTGCTTTCCCGATACAGGGTCTCTGGCCTTTACCGTGACATCGGCCTTTTTCGTGGCATTGGCAACAAAATCCCCGGTGTGGGCTGTGGCACTTTGCCAGTATATGCTGGTCAGCAGCCTGTATTCTATCCCTTCTATGGTCTTGGGGTTCGAGCCGGATTCATTAAGGTAAAGATTCTGCTTCACTGTCCCCTTGGGTGAATAGCCTGTTTCATCAAGACCCAAATCGGTATTGTAATCCAATGTCTTCAGCCATTCTAACTGTGTATAGGCCAGGTTCATGGCGGTAAGCTTTATATTATTCCACTTGGAATACTGCACCGAGTATATAGACACAGGCAGTAAAAACAGGGCTATTATACCCAGCAGGGCTATGGAGACTATAATCTCAACCAAAGCGGAGCCCTTATTTTTTTTATTACCGCTCATAGGTATCCCTCCTATGGAATCATCCCCTGCATGTACCGGTTAATAATCATATCTCCGTAAAACAGAGTAATGATAAATGCAATATTTATAAAGGGGCCGAAGGGTATTGCATCCTTCCTTCCTTTTCTCCCCGAGGCCAGAAGATATATGGATACAACCGCCCCGATAAAAAATGAAAGCAATATATTTAAAAGCGTTTTTTTCAATCCCAATATAAGGCCCAGCACAGCAATCAGCTTGATATCCCCGCCCCCCATGGCGCCGCCGGATATGACCGCAATAGCGAGAAACAGCAGTCCCCCGGCCAGGAAACCGCATATCGGGTCCCTGAGGAATAGGGGTGTACCATATATAAGATATTCCGAAGCCTTATATATAACAGTCAGGACAAACATTAACAGAATAATGCCGTCGGGTATTATCTGATGATAATAATCAATAAGGCATACCACAATAAGTATGCTTGCCATAATGCCGTAGAAGACAAATTCCGCTGAAAGTCCGAAATGCAAGTATAAAAATAAATAAATTATTGCGTTCAGGGCCTCAATAATGGGGTATTGGGGGGAGATAACTCCCCCGCAGTACCTGCATTTTCCCTTCAGGGATAAATAACTCACTATAGGTACCAGATCGTACCATGCCAAAGGATGGCTGCAATCTATGCAGTGGGAAGGTGGAAATACTATTGACTCCTCCTTGGGTATCCTGTATATGCATACATTGAGAAACGATCCTATGACGCCTCCCAGTGCGAATATAAGAATGTACATACGCAGCCTCCTTTTCATGAGGTAGTATACTTGCCTTGCGCAATCCTAAGTCATATAAACATTAGTGGCTCGTCATCATTTGTTCGTAGAATGTTGTTGTCGGTGAAGTAGAAGTTATTGTTATTTCATCAGCACTGGTATAGGTAATTACATAAGTTGATCCATTGGGATGGCCCTGCAGTCCTGCCAGTCCCCCTTGGATAAAGGGAGTAATATCTGCATCTGCCGTAGGCAGTGCCCCCGAATTCTCTGCTTGGTACATCTGGACAGCGGATATGATTATCCTGTGGTTTGCCTCCGTTGCCTGATTATTTGCATTGTCCGTAACCGATGCAAACCTCGGTATGGCTATAGCCGCCAGTATCCCCAGAATAGCAATTACCACTATAAGTTCAATTAGTGTGAAACCCTTCCTGTTGCGGATTTTCTTTGCAACCCATTGTAACATGATAATTCTCCTCCTTATTTATAATAATGGTATTTTTTGACTCTTTTACATTTTAATTTCCGTACCACCTCCCCAAATATCACCTGCAATAACTATTTAATCAAAGTCACCATATCAAACATGGGAAGAGCTATGGATATGACTATGAAGGCCACGATGAACGCCATTATGACTATCATGGCAGGCTGCATCATCTCAGTCATTTTGGTTATG
Organism: Bacillota bacterium; assembly: GCA_029553855.1. Lineage (GTDB taxonomy): Bacteria > Bacillota > Clostridia > Lutisporales > Lutisporaceae > BRH-c25. Next base: position 8,187 of record JAKPKE010000308.1, read on the forward strand.
GCCACCTCCACCTCTTCATCATAGAAGTCGGCGGTCTTGTTCATAATGCCGTCCAGATCCCCGGACTCCTCTCCTATTTTTATCATTGCATCTACCATGATAGGGAACACTCTTGTCTCTCTTACCGCTATTGACAGCGGCACCCCCTTGCGTACCTTATCTTTTGCCTCCTCCAGCCTGTCCTCTATATACCTGTTTCCCAGCACCTTGGATACAATATCTATTCCCTGCATCAGGGGTATTCCGCTGGATAGTATTGTGGACAGCGTCCTGTTGAATTTTGAGGTGGCAACCTTGGTATTTGTGTTCCCGACTACCGGAATTCTAAGCTTCCATGTATCGAAAAGCAGCTCCCCGGAATTGGTTTTGCCTATATATCTTATTCCAAAGAACAATCCCACAACAGCCAGTATATATATATACCACCGGTTCCTCATTGAATGGCTTATTGCAATAAGTGCCCTGGTAGGAGCCGGAAGCTGCACCCCGCTGCTTTCAAACATCCCTACGAAGGTAGGCATAACTGCCACCATCATGAATATGACCACAGCGGTTGCAAGGACCGCAAGTATAATCGGATATATCATTGCGCTTTTTATTTTGTTGTCTATCTTGAACTCCTTTTCAAAATGCGTTGCCATCCTGTCCATGACAGTGTCAAGGCTTCCGCTGGTTTCTCCCGCCTCCACCATATTAATGAGTATTGAGGGAAAAACCTTTGGGTTCTGCTTAAGGGCCTCGGAAAGGGTCATACCTTTCTGGACGTTTTCATGGACACTGTATATGGCCTTTTTCAGCAGCTTATGCTGTGTCTGCCTTTCAAGTATGTCAAGGGCCTTTACCACGCTGACTCCGGCATGGAGCATAGTGTGAAACTGTCTGCAGAATACAGCCATATCTTTCTTTTTCACCCTGGCAAGGGTTATTTCCGCGCTGCCGCCGCTGCCCGCCGTCTGCTCGTATGATATGGGCATATAGCTGCTGTCTTTCAGCATTGCTATAAGCTCCTTCTCATCTCTTGCTTCCTGCAGCCCTTCGATTATCTGGCCGCTGTCTGTAACCGCCCTGTATTTGAATTGCATAACACCACCGCCGCATTTATATATTTACAGCTTTATCAGTTCGGGATTCACACATTGGGCCAACAGCGTCTCCCTGTTAATAAGGCCTCTCCTGTAAAGGTTCATCATGGAAGAGTCAAGAGTCTGCATCCCATATTTGCCGCCTGTCTGGATCGCCGAATCCATCTGGTGAGTCTTGCCTTCCCTTATCAGATTTCTGATGCCCGCAGTGGCGATCATAACTTCGAAGGCGCAGACACGGCCGCTGTCGTCCGCCTTGGGCAGCAGCTGCTGGGATATTACAGCCTGTATCACCGAAGCAAACTGTACCCTTATCTGGAGCTGCTGATGGGGAGGAAATACGTCTATAACCCTGTCCACTGTATTTGCAGCCCCGAGGGTATGCAAAGTGGACAATACCAGATGCCCCGTCTCGGCTGCGGTAAGGGCTATGCCTATAGTCTCCAGATCCCTCATTTCACCTACAAGTATAACGTCCGGGTCCTGCCTGAGGGCTGCCCTCAGACTGTTGGCAAAGCTCATGGAGTCGCTCCCCATTTCTCTCTGGTTTACAACACTCTTTTTATGATTGTGAAGGTATTCTATAGGGTCTTCCAATGTCAGTATATGACATCTTCTTTCTCTGTTAATAAGGTCTATCATATAAGCCAGGGTAGTGGACTTGCCGCTTCCCGTAGGGCCTGTTACAAGTATAAGTCCCCTCGGCAGCTTGGCCAGATCGTTGATTACTGCAGGGAGTCCCAGCTCTTCTATAGTGGGTATGATCAGGGGAATTATCCTTATGGCCATACAATAGCTGCCTCTTTCCTTGAATATATTTATCCTGAACCTGCCTACCCCCTGGATGGCAAAGGATGTATCCACCTCCCCCTGTCTGCTAAGCTCTTCCTTTTGCCTGTCGTTAAGAACTCCCATGGCCATTCTTTCGGTGTCTTCCGGTGTGAATACCACAGCGTCCATTTTTATCAATTCACCGTTTATCCTGTATATCACAGGCAGACCCACTGTTATATGTATGTCCGAGGCTTTTTTCCCTGTACCGTCTTTAATCAGCTCCAAAAAGTCCAATTGATCCCCTCCCTTTGAAATACCCGTCTATTCCGCAGTGTAGCCTATCCTCATTACTTCCTCCATGGAAGTTATACCCTCAATAGCAATCCTGTTCACACTGTCCTTTAAGGTAGTCATGCCTCCGCTCATGGCCTGCTTTTTGATTTCATTAGTGCTGCTGCGTCTGTCAATGAGTTTTCTGATATTCTCATCCAGGTACATGACTTCGTGAATGGGTATCCTTCCCCTGTATCCCCTGATGCATTTATTGCAGCCTTTAGCCTTATACAACTTCAATTCCCTGCCGTTCTCCACACCAAGAAGTTCTTTTTCCCTGTCATCCGCCGGATATTCAACTCTGCAGCTGGGGCACAGCCTTTTGACCAATCGCTGGGAGACTATCCCTATGATAGAGGTGGAAACCATGTACGGTTCTATTCCCATATCCACAAGCCTTGCTATGGTGGATGCGGTGTCGTTGGTATGCAGTGTGGAAAGCACCAGATGCCCCGTAATGGATGCCCTTACCGCTATTTCCGCAGTCTCCGAATCCCTTATCTCCCCGACCATTATGATATCCGGGTCCTGCCTCAGTATGGAACGGAGCCCGCTGGCAAAAGTAAGCCCTGCCTTGTTGTTCACCTGCACCTGGTTGATGCCCTGGAGCTTGTACTCTACCGGATCCTCCACGGTAATGATGTTTTGCGCCTCCTTGTTCAGGTCCTTAAGCACCGTATACAGGGTGGTGCTTTTTCCGCTTCCCGTAGGCCCTGTTACCAGAATTATCCCATAGGGATGGTGAATGATTTTGTCGAAAGTCTTTAAATCCTGATCTGAAAAACCTAAATCCTCTTTGGAAAACACAAACCCATCCCTGTCCAGAAGCCTTATTACAATTTTCTCACCGTATAATGTGGGCAGGGAGGATATCCTCATATCGATCCCCCTGCCCTCTATCTCCATTTCAACTCTTCCGTCCTGGGGCAGCCTGCGCTCGGCAATGTCCATCCTGCCCATTATTTTTATCCTGGTGACTATGGCCATATGGCTCCTTTTGCTGAACCTCATTATTTCCTGCAGATCCCCGTCAATCCTGATTCTTACCCTGATAATCCCCTCATAGGGCTCTATATGTATGTCGCTGGCCTTGTTTCTCATAGCCTGGCTTATTATTGTATTTACCAGCTTGACTACAGGAGCGCTGTTGACGTCCAGCTGCTCGCTGTCCTCAATCTCCATCTGGCTCCCCGGCACGAATTCCTCTTCGAATTCCTTGACTATTTTCCTGCTGCCTTCCTGGCTGTAGTACTTATTGACGGTTCTTTCTATAACAGTCTTAGAGGCCAAAGCCGTCCTAAGCTTCATGCCCGTCACAAGCCTTATATCATCAAGGGCGAAAATATTCAGGGGATCGCTCATGGCTACCAAAAGCTCATTATCCAGCACATCAACTGGAATAAGGTCATATTTTCTTGCAATATTCTCAGGCACCATTGCAGTAGCCTTTGGATTCACATTGTAATTAGCCAGATCCAATATCGGAATACCCAGCTGCTCCTCTATCATCTTCAGTACGTCTTCTTCCGATGTGTATCCCAGCTCTACAATTATTTCCCCTAACCTTTTTGTCTTTTCGGTCTTCTGCAGATTTATGGCTTCCTCAAGCTGCTCACGGCTCAATTTACCGGAGCTTACCAACATGTCACCCAGCCTGAGATTTTTTTTCATAATCTCACCCGCCTGCCGTAAGTTAAAGCCGACTAATGCAATAGCCGGCTGTGGTGTTTATTTTAAATATCGTATAAATATGCACGCATAGGAATAGTGCAAAGGCACTAATCTGATGCATCATTGTTACCAATTTGTACCTAGACGACACGTTTTTACCGCTTTTTTTGTTGAATTTTTGATGATTTGTGTGATTTTTCGACATAAAAAAAGACACCCGGATGTCATATTTTTTAGTCAAAATTTGGTTAATATTGACAGGTTTTTTTAGTATTTATAGATTTGCCGGTAACTTTATACGGGTATTTTGTGGTGCCGGGTACAGAACAAAAGAACATATTTTTGAGGCATTAATGAATAAGTTCTTAAGTGCTGTACCTGACACCATAGAAAGCTAACTAAACTCTTACATCAATATACTTTCCGTAATGCTTCTGGAGGGATTTCTTCATTTTATCCCCAAAATAATCGGTATTATCTGCTTTTGTAGTTGTAGTGGTTTTCCCCCCTGAAGTATATACCCTGCCGCATTCGGGACATACAGCCGTATATACCCGTACAGACCTGGATACAACTCTTCGTCCTTCTGCCCGTGCCTTTGAAATCGCCCTGGAAACATGCTCCTGTTCATGGGACATTACTGCCGCACCTGAGCTTTCCGGAGATATATGAGCGGGCGTCTTGAATGATACGCCGGGATCATTGGAACCATCTACATATTTGCGGTTCTTACAGGTAATGCATTCTATAACTCCAATTCTCTTCATTAATCTGGTGTCCTGACTGTCCTCCAAATTTGAAGTCTTGGAATTTTCCCAATTGAATGTTCCCGGTATGCCATTCATAGGCAGCCATTGCACATATCCCTTATATTGATTCATAAAATTGTTTTTGTTGAGTCCTACATGAAGAGACATACAAATCTCTCCTTTATGCGAAGTATATATTGATGAAGTGTATATTGATATTATATCATATTTTCCATTTTATGCAGGGTTTTTTAAGTTCCGCAATGCTCGGTTTTCATTGTACCAAAAATATCTTGCATTCATTTGATAACTACTGATTTATGCGCTCTTTTATTTTTTCAATATGCTTTAGTTTCACTGTTTCAGAGACATTTGTCAATGCTTTGAGACGGTAATATATCTCGTTAACCCTATCCTCTGTAAATATTTTTTCTGATCTGCCAATAATGTCCTTCATTGTGGAGATTAGATCATATCGGTTTATTACTTTTACATTTTCGGAATATACTTCTATATTCCTCAATGTGCAACGCTCACTGAATACTATAATTGACCTGAACAATTTTATATCCAGATTGGATAGAAACTGGCTTAAGTACTTGATATGTGTATTGTTTTGCCAAATTGGATTGTAGAACTGCTCTTTCCTTCCCGTTTTAAACGTCTGCCTCCAGGTTTTGTTCTTTTCGCTCCCAAATATCCAACCGCTGTAATTCTTTGATTCTATTACGTAGATGCCGGTTTCATGTATATAGACAAGATCAATCTCTGTGGTCCCGTTATCATCTTTTGGTACATATACATTCACCAACGTCCTATGATGACCTTCCAAAGATTCTAATTTCTCAAAGGATAAATGCTCTCCGCGATAGCCGGTATTAAATTTCGCTTTAATATAGGGTAATCCTGATTCATATTTGTATTCTGATACGTCATACTTCTTTATATCTATATAGAAGTATAAGCATACCGCAAGAAGGGTAATAACATATATATATTTCATGCTGTTCCCTCCGTATTTAGTTGTGGTATAATGTTAATTCCATGGATTTGAAAACGGCGCTTTCACTCGTAGAAGCTATCCCGATCCATTCCGGATCGCCTGCAAACTTCTGAAACATTGCGAGGACTTCAGCTTACTTAAGTACACTTAGCTCTTTGGATGCTAACCTATCAACCGTATCTTTAACAGTAACTTTATTCTATGAATTTATATTGCACTCCTCATCTTCCAATATTATCTATATTATTGTCAGAAAAGAGGGCTAGTTATACACATTATCATCGTCTTCCCGCTCTTCGTTTTCAATATTCGTCTCATCATCGATTATGGGTATGCAGTATATTTGCTTGAGTTGCAGGTTGTTATTAACCATTGCAATTTCTGCTTTTGTTATGTTTAAGTCGTTATATAACAACTTGTCAATAACAAATGCATATAAATCAATTTCTCTGTTATGTTCCATTGCTAATTCACTAAACTCTTCCTCATCTAAATTTGAAAAATCATTCATCAAGAAACCTTTTTCAATTTTCAATATCTCTAATGTTTTATTATACACTTCACCATTTAACCTTAGTGAATCTATAATAGGAATAACCAAACTCTTAAATACTTCAGGATTATAAAGGTCAGTACTACCAATACCTATACTTGCGTACCATAAAAGTATACTAGATTTTAGCCAGGCAATAACTGTGTTTAAAGAGAATATTGACTCATATTCTCTTTTTAATGTTAATATAAGAATAGGTCTATCATCACATAGATTTAGTATTTGCCACTCATTTTCATTGTCTATATAGTAAGCCCCTCCTCCTGGGGTTATCACTATGCATCTGCCGGATAAATTAGGGGCTTTTGATTTTTCAAATATTTCCTTATTCATAACAGGACAAGTGCACCTTAGATACGCATATTTTAATCTGGGTTCATTATTCTCTACATAGTACGTATTCCCATATGAGCTACCTGTACTATTTATTTCCTTTCTATTAATATCCCCTTCATAAGGTGCAACCAGCTTTACATTTACAATCTCAGCTAACTTAAATGAATGCTTTTCAATTTTATTTATTAGAAAGAATTGTTCTGTGTTCTCTTTTAACATTTCAATTTCTTGGATTATGGAGTCATATTTTGGCTTAAAAACTTTCTGATACTCTTGCATTCTTCTAAAAAGCCTTTCCCTTATTACTTTTTCTATTTGAAAGATAGAGGCTTTAATAATCTGTTTGTTTTCTAATATGTACACAGCATCATTATCCGTATAATATAATGAATTCCCTTCGCTTTTTAGTTGAATAACAAATACAAACCTTTCATTGCCATAAGGATAACCAGTAACCCTAGTACTATATGATGGCTTGATTGAACTTAATACTTCACTAATTTCTTTTTTACATAACTCTCTATCTTTATGTACTCCAGTAATTTCGATTGTAGTAGAAGCGGTAGCGCCAACTATAATTGTACCGTATCCTTCGTTTAATAAAGCACATGCCGCCTCTTTTATTTGGCTATTGTCACCTTCAAAATTAGTAAATACGATACTATTATCATAGCTAATTATCTGCTTTAGTATATTAACAATTTTGGGGTGTTGGGTAGGACTTACACATTCACTAGGATGTTTTAAGGCATTGCGGATCATTTCAAAATTGATTGTTTCGAGCTTGATGTATGTTATACACAAACCGGGCTCACCAACACCATGATAATCGGAACACTGAACGAAAGCCAATGGATTCTCCCTTCGGTATTCCTTATTATTTAGTAGTTCTTTTATTTTTCTTTGTGTTATAGGACTATTATATGATATTGCATGGAGGAATGGCGAACTAAAAACGCTTGCTCTATATTTCCCCTCAAGACAATTATAAATTCCTTTATCACTATCTACATGTGCAGCAATCACTATACAATCGAATTTACTCGTTTCGTTAAGTAAACTTAATACATCTAATCTAGGAACTACATCAGGATTCTCTTTCCCTTGGGTATCTTCTGTATAACCAGAATCTACAAGGAATTTTTCAATGGTGTCTAAGTCAATATTGAGATTAAATATTAGTAATATATGAACTCCCGGGTTTGCCTCAAATTCTACTCCGGGAAGTACAAGTACCCCGCTAAACAAGTCCAAGTCTTTCTTAACTATCTCGTATTCCTTATACAGATCTGGATACTCATTTATATAATCTTTTAGAAAATCTACTTTGTTTTGAAATTTCTCCTTCATCTGTTTAAATTTCCTATAACCTTTTATTGTGTTATGATCTGTAATGGCTAATACTTTCACCCCTCTTTCACAATATCTTCGAATTATTGCAAGGTATTCATCATCGGTCCTTGAACCTTTATAGCAAAAGGACGCAGGAGTGTGAACATGAAAATCTACACCTAAAAAGTCTCGTTCTTCTAAATAATCATCCATAATTATTCTTTACCCCCAAAATTCAATAATTCATTTACATATTAATTCCTTATTCAACATAACTTAACAATTTCCTCCTTAATTACTATTTTTGGTACAATGAAAACCGAGCATTGCGGAACTTAAAAAACCCTGCATTAAATGACATAGTAAAATGCTTTAACAAACTGATCCAGAGTTATTTGCTGGGTGTTATAGCTTGTCAACCTGATTATAAAATGTCCATTTTATATGGCTTACAATGCCGGGTAAATCTACTATGTGCTAATAAATCTATGTTTTTGGTACAATGATAACCGAGCATTCCGGAACTTAAAAAACCCTGCATAAAATGGAAAACTCCATTGCAGGCACCCCTAAAATATAATACCCTTTTAGGTGTCGAATCTAAAGGGGGTATAAGAAAGGATGCTAACAATGGAGCAAGTATATCGTATCAGAAACATGAAGAAATTTGAAGGGAAAAGTTTAAGAAAAATATCCCAAATTACCGGACATAATTTTGAAACCGTTAAAAAGTATGTTGAGAAAGAAGACTTCAATCAGGCAATACGACCTAAGCGACATCGGCGTGGGAAATTGTCACCATATAGAAGTATAGTTATGACATGGCTTATCAATGATAAGCAGGCACCTCATAAACAGCAGCACACTGCAAAAAGAGTATATGACAGGTTGAAGGAATTATATGGGGATGAATTTGATGCCAGCGAAAGATCGGTCAGAAAATTTGTTGCAGATATTCGAAAAGAGTTACATATGAACACAGATGGATTTCTTCCATTAGAGCATCCCCCGGGAGAAGGTCAAGCAGACTTTGGGGAAGCCCGGTTCATCGAAAACGGTATTACTTATGACGGATATTATTTCAATATGTCCTATCCTCACAGTAATGGTGGCCATATGCAGCTATTTAAGAGTGCAAACCAGGAATGTCTACTGGAGGGTATGAAAGCAATCTTTGAGCACATCGGTGGTGTTCCGGCAGCAATCTGGTTTGATAATATGTCTACAGCTGTCAAGAAGATCAAGGAGTATGGAGAACGAGACTTAACCAAAGGCTTTTTAAGATTCATGATGCATTATGGCTTTCAGAGCAACTTCTGCAATCCTAACAGTGGTCATGAAAAGGGCTCAGTAGAAAACAAAGTAGGATATCATCGTCGGAATATGTTGGTTCCAATCCCAGAATTTAAGGATTTAAAGGAATACAACAAAGAACTCCTTCAAAAATGTGACCAGGATATGGATAGGATGCACTACAAGGGATACGGGATGATTAAAGATTTATTCCGAGAGGATAAACAGGAATTCTTTAAGCTTCCAAAGGCTCCCTTTGAAGTATTTTTACATGAGTTTGCTAAAGCCGATAACTACGGTAAAGTGAAGTTTGATAGCAGAATCTATTCAACCTCGCCTAATATGGCCGGACGCCAGGTCATTGTTAAAGCCGGGGTCTATGATGTTGAAATATTAGATACGAATTGCAATCATATTATTGATCATAGGAGACTTTATGGGGAAGAAAAAGAATCGATGAATTGGATCCCCTATCTGGAACTTATGAGCAAAAGGCCGACAGCCTTAAAATATACGGGACTATACAATCAACTACCGCAAATCCTTAAAGAGTACTTAGATAAAAGTGATTATGAAGGGAAGAAACAGGCGTTAGGTCTGTTTACAAGAATGACAGTAGGCTCAGGCTTTGATGCGGCAATTGAAGCATTTGAAGAAGGACTAAAATTAGGAGTCACTGATCTAGATAGCATTTGGGCTACTTATTGCCGCTTAAAGACCGGAATCCTGCCGGAACCGGAAGTAAGTCTGTCGGATACAGTTCCGGAACTTAAAAAGTATATATCTAACATCAAAGCATATGATGAATTGTTTTTAACCGGAGGAATGCAGCTATGAATTCAAACGAATTGATTAAGCATTACTGCAAGGAACTTCGGTTTGGGAAGAATATCTATGAGAACTATTCAAAAATTGATGCCACTGACTTTGGTGACTTTTTGGCACAGCTTTTAAAAATGGAGATAGATCATCGGGAATTAGCCAGGAAAAACAGAAATTTAAAATCTGCGGGTTTTGATGTAATAAAGACCTTTGAAGGATATGAATTTGGAGATATCCAAATACCGGGTGCCATCAGTATCGAAGAATTAAAGACCGGAACCTTTATTGACAGACTGGAAAACCTGATTCTTTATGGACCGGTGGGGACCGGAAAGAGCCATATGGCAACAGCCATTGGTGTTGCAGCCTGTTCCAGGGGGATGAAGGCGAAATTTTACCGCACAGCGGCACTAGTTAATAATTTGAGTGAAGCAAAGGCAAAGGGCGAATTAAAACGATTTATGAAGCAACTAGAAAAGACAGACCTATTAATATGCGATGAATGGGGCTATGTTCCTTTTGAGAAAGAAGGCTCACAGCTGCTGTTTCAGGTCATTTCCGAATGTTATGAGAAAAGGAGCGTGATCATCACAACAAACCTAGAATTCAGTAAATGGAACGGTATTTTCTACGATGAAAAACTTACAAGTGCGATTATTGACAGGCTGGTACACCACAGCCACTTGCTGGTTTTTCAAGGGCAAAGCTACAGGCTGACCCACTCAACCATGAAATCCCATTAATGGAATAGGGGTGCTCGGAAAATTAAGTTCCGCACTGCTCGGATTTGCACTTGCCAAAAACA
>JAKPKE010000121.1 GCA_029553855.1 Bacillota bacterium
CTCTGAACAACTCATACATAAACTTGTGGAATGCGTTTCTAAAGGCGGAAACATGATATTGAATGTTGGCCCGGATGCTAGAGGTCAAATACCGAAACAGTCTGAAAGCATTCTAAATGAAATAGGCGACTGGATGCAAAATAATGAAGCATCTGTATATGGCTGCGGCGCTGCAAGTATTGAAAAGCCAGAATGGGGTTGGTATACGCGTCAAGGGAAAAACCTCTATGCTCATGTTCTAGAAGCCCCTATCGGCCCTCTTTATCTATCAGGATTGAAGGAATACAACATAAAAAGAATGTGCCTTCTCAGAGATGAAAGCGAACTGAGAATTGCTAGCGCATGGAATACAAGCCTCTTCCCTGGAGAGAAATTCACTAGCCTGGCTGAACCCCCAGAATTTACATATCCATTGCCCGACCCAAGAGACACTGTCATCAGAATAGAGCTTTTATGAGTTATTATTATCTAAAGAGTGATTCATAATTCTGCTGATTCATATTCTGGCTGTTAGATAGCGTTCGATGCTTCTCTTTCTCTTGACATGCAACCAAAGCTGACGCAGATCTGACATTACTAGCTCCCTAAAAGCAAGCATAGATTAAAAACATTAAGATGTGAGCATTATTTGATATAATCAAGAATTGTCATGAATTATATAGAAACCAAAAGTGTCATTTTTTATCAAAATGTGATTTCTTTGGACTTTGATATCTTCATAAATATCAAGAGCGATATTGTAGTTAGAATCGTCAAAATAGTTGCTAGGGCGGCCGCATAGCCATAATTCCCACGAGTAACAAAGGTATATATAGCCAGTGTCAATGTGACTGTCTTAGAGCTATATAGAATGATAGCGCTTGAGAGCTCTGTTATTATGGTTACCCAGCTCAGAATTGCGCCTGATATAATACCATTTGACATCATTGGTACCGTAATCTTGAAAAAGGTTTTGATCTTCGATGCGCCAAGGCTGATTGCGGCTTCCTCTGTGGCAAGTGGAATCTGTTGAAGCGTTGCCACGGAAGAGCGTATTGTATATGGCAACCTTCTAATACATAGCGCTATAACCATAATAGTAATTGTGCCTGTAAGGACAATGGGTTTCTTGTTAAATGTCATGACAAGAGCAATACCAACGACTGAGCCAGGAATAATATAAGGCAACATTGAGATTGTATCGATAGCCTGAGTAATAATATTGCTCCGCCTTACAACTAGGTATGCAATCAGAATAGCTATAAAAACTACGGTAACAAGAGCTAGCCCGCCAATAATGAAGGTGTTTGGTATAGATTCACCCATTCGCTTGATAGAAGTTTTATAACTGTTGAAAGAATAGCCTGGTACAAATATCTTACCCGAAGTATTTTGGAAAGATTGGTAAACAATATAAAGCTGAGGCAAAAATGCAACCCCAACAACAATATAGGCATAGAGATGCATCAGAAATCCCTTGAAACCGGATGCTTTTTCACGTTCAATTGGATTAAGAGCATTCATAGCAAAAGCATATCTATTCGAAAGCATTTTTTGAATCAAAAAAATCACGCCAGTGATGACAATTGCAATCACACTGATAGCCGCTGCAAAGCTATAGTTTGAACCAGTTTCGCCTAAAAACTGATTATAAATTTCAACTGGAAAAACGCGATAGCCCTCACCTATAAGAAGAGGAGTACCAAAATCAGCAAAGGCTCTCATGAAGACAAGAAGCGCAGCAGCGAGAATAGTGGGCATGCATAAAGGTAGAATTACTTTAAAAAAACGGCAAATACCCATGCAACCCAGGTTACTTGAAGCCTCAAGGAGCGAGTTATCGATATTTTTTAGTGCACCAGATACATATAAAAAGACAAGAGGATAGAGTTGCAGAGTAAGAACCAGTACTATCCCGTTGAAACCATATATGTTAGGAATAGTAATTCCAAAGACTGATTTGAAAAATGTAGTGATAATTCCTGCCCTTCCAAGAAGCTGAATCCAGGCATAGGCGCCAATAAATGGCGCTGACATCGAACAGAGAATAACCAATACTTGAATAAGTGTTTTCCCTTTAAGTTCATAAAAATTATAGAAATAAGCAAGTGGAATGCCAACGATTAAAGATAATGCTGTTGTAACTATAGAAACATTAAAACTACGAATTAAAGTATCAGAGTAGTATTTATTACTGAAAAACTTTGAAAACCATTCAATACTCAGATTCCCCTTCTCTCCAAGAAAGGAATTCCGAAGCAGAGTAAACATTGGATAGATCAGAAAAATGGCATATGCTATGAAGATAACAATATAAGCAACAGCCCATATATCAAATAACTTCCTTTTTGCCATATCATGCCCCTATGATTTCGGCATCGTTATGTACCCCTTCTAGAATATTTCTGCTTCCATCCTTAGAAAATACATTAATTTTTCCAGTCTTTACTTTCAGAAATATATTACTTTTTTCAGGGATGATCTCGTCAATCATTGATTCCTGAATTATTTCCAATTGCTGCCCCGACTCTAAATGGATGAAATAATGGGTATTAAGCCCTAAAAAAACGCTTGAATCAATAATTCCCTCTAGGCTGTTATTTTGATCATGAGTAATTATAAAATCCTCAGGCCTAATAGATACTATTACATCTTGTTCTTTCATAAATTCTGGCTTGATCTTGTCTATTGGTAATTTTAAATTGTCATTAAAACTAAGCACAATTCCTGCTTCATCGACTATCATATGGGCATCAAGAAAATTGGTTCGTCCTATGAAGCTTGACACGAAAAGATTTGCTGGTCGTTGATAAATATCTTTCGGTTTTCCAACATGCTGGATTGAACCATCCTTCATAACCGCGATACGATCTGAAATCGCCATGGCTTCCTCTTGGTCATGGGTTACGTAGATTGTAGTTATACCTACGCGCCTTTGAATTTCTCTTATTGTCTGCCGCATTTCAACTCGAAGCTTTGCATCTAAGTTTGACAGTGGCTCATCCATGAGAAGAACATCAGGTTGTACTACTAGTGCTCGAGCGAGGGCTACACGTTGTTGCTGCCCTCCAGAAAGCTTGTCGGGCATTCTATCCTTAAACTGATCGATCTTCATAAGTTCAAGGAATTTCAATGTTTCGGAATTGATCTTATCCTTTGGGTATTTTCTGTTTTTTAAGCCAAAGGCAACATTATTCTTAACTGACAAATGAGGAAATATTGCATAATTTTGGAAAACCATGCCAATATTTCGTTTGGCAGGATCGATTAGATTAATGCACTTATTATTGAAGTAAAAATCTCCTCCTTCTATAGAGCAGAAGCCGGCTATCATTCGGAGCAAGGTCGTCTTTCCGCAACCTGAAGGACCAAGAAGAGTAAAGAATTCACCTTCTTTTACATCTAAGGAAAGTCCATCTATTACTGTATTACTACCATATCGCTTAACTGCGTTATTGATTCTTATATTGACGCTCATGATATTCCTGTTTTATTCAATCTATTTCTATAAAGTCAAAACAACCCCATCCTGCCAATTTAGCATCGGATGGGGTTAGAATAGAAAGATTGAAAGGCAGCTAATTGTTCTTCACCCAGAGATCAGACCACTTATTCTCTATTTGGACCTTATGTGTAGCTGTGTACATGATGTCTTCATAAGCAACATTTATTGAAGACAAAGGTTGGATATATTTATTAGTATTTGGGAACTTAGGACTGACGGGTCTGTTTGTAGTGATCGAAATTGCTTTCTGGCATTCATCTGAAATCAAGTAATCCATGAAAAGCCTTGCATTATCTATATTTTTACATCCAGCTATGATTGCAGAAGCAGCAGGAAGCCAAACTGCCCCTTCTTTTGGATAGACAACTCGAACATTCTTTGCACCATCTTGAAGCAAAGCAATAGCTGGATCTTCATAGGTGAGACCCACAACATACTCGCCTTGATAGACGCCCTTGTATACAGCAGAAGAGCCCGATGTAAGCTTACCATTAAGCTGTTTGATCAAAGCTTCTACAAAACTCCAAGCCTGCGGGCTCTCATAGCCGCCCTCTACTAAAAGGATATTGCAGAGCTGGGCCCAGGCACTAGCTGAAGAAGTAGGATCTGCCGAAGCTATCTTCCCTTTAAGAACAGGATTCAACAAATCAGCATAACCAGTAATATTTAGGCCGAGCTTCTTCTCCAAATCGGTATTGACTAGAAGACAGCTGCCCGAAAGCAAATAATTGGTGAAATATCCTGTTGTATTTCTATAGCCTTCTGGGAGATTCTCATCTCCTTTAGCAACATATTTCTGGAACAGATCCTTATTGTTCAAATAGACACCCATAGTTATGCCGCCGAACATGACATCTGCTTGAGGATTAGCTTTTTCAGCTTTGATCTTTGAGATGCACTCCCCTGTCCCCATCGATTGAAGAATAATCTTGATATCATATTTCTCACCAAATGGATAAAGGATTGATTGTAGTTCTGTATCTGAATTGGGCGAATATACTACAAGATTGCCTTTAGCAAAGACAGGAATAGATAAAGCCAATAGTAAACCAATTAAAGATGTCATTTTGATAACTTGCTTCATAATGCCTCCTAAAAATATTGATGCTTAAATATAAAAAATGCTGGAAATATTGTCAATATTTGCAAATAATATTGTCATTTAAGAATAACATGGCTCTAAGAAAGCGACAAAAATCAGAAGGAAAAATTATCCGAAACTTTTGGTTTTTATTTTACGAGGCGCTGGCGGTGCCAAGCGAGGTATGGTAGGTGCTGTGGTGAGATGTGGGTTAGGTAGCGGTCGCCGTCGAGGTTGAGGGCACGGAGCTGGTAATCGGTAAGGCGGGGCGAGGGTATAAGGCAGCCGTCGTCGGCAAAGGTGACGAGATGGCGGTCGAAGAGGGCGTCGATGTCGGCGCGAAAAAGGAAGCCGTTGTAGACATCGAGGCGTTCAGCATCGGTTTCGCATTCCGACCAGGCTTTGGCGTGGCTGGCGCGAAGGATTTCGGGTATATCTATGCCGGAAAGGGCGCAGCAGCCTCCCCAGTAGTCGATAAGGGCTTGGCGATAGATGTCCTGGCCAACTCGCTGGCGGATGAGGGCTTCGCGCTCAGTGCCTTTTATGTCTGGTTCGGTATCGAGTGCATTCTGGATTTCCTTCTGGTATCTAGAGATCGATGTTTCGGGCATGCTGCGCGCAAGTTCAGAAGCCCTGCGTAGAAAGGCAGCCAAGAGCTCTAGGCTCCAAATATGGTAGTTGCCATCTTCTTCGATGTCGGGGAAGCTTCTAGACAATTCATTTGATAGAAAGGGGTTATCGAAGCATAGATTCCAAGAGTTTGCGTTTTCTCCATGGCTGATCAATACTCGTATGGGATGATAGGCTGACCCTAGGACAAGCTTGTGAGAGCCGCGCTCTACTACGTATTCAAAGCCATTTTCCCGACCAGCTTTTTCTGCAAGGACAAGGTCGCCGCCATTCATGTAAGCTCCCCTTTTTCAAGGGCATCCC
>JAKPKE010000150.1 GCA_029553855.1 Bacillota bacterium
GCTGTCCACCAGGTAAACTCCTGCATTCTGTTCCGCATACAGTCCGATTTTTGCAGGACAGTTGATATAATAACTGCTGTTCCCGACTTTTACCAACTCATACATAGCCGCAGCCTCCTCAGTATACTTGATAAAATCTAATCACTTGCAGAGATGGCGCACCTCATAGTTTAAGCGTATCTAAATAAAAATATTATGTCAAGGAACATAAGTTAATTTCAGAAAGAAGTTTTCCGGCCCGGAAAGCTTAAAAATATTGATGAATATTGATGAATCAAAGGGATAGGGGGATAAACATCTTGCTCCTTTTTCAATTATTTGATATATTGATATTTGGATGGTGAATTTGCCAAGGAACGCAAAAGGAACATACTGCGAAAACTGCATAATGGTTCCAGGGAAACAAACACAGTATATTCCTTATCTTGACAAAATAGCATGCAATTAGTAGTATATTGATGGTGAAATGAATAACAATGTAGTTTATAAAATATAAAGGAGGAAATGTGCATGAAACTAAGAAAAATGTGGTTGAACATCAACGGCGCAAATCGCATGTTTATGTGCAACCCGGAGAAGGATTCACTTGCAGATGTTTTGCGCCGTTTAGGTCTGACTGGCACTAAGGTCGGATGCGGCACAGGCGTGTGCGGGGCATGTTCAGTCATACTTAACGGAAAGGTTATCCGCTCCTGTACCAAAAAGATTAAGACAGTGGAAGAGTACAGCAAGGTAATAACCATAGAAGGTATAGGCACACCCAACAACCTCCATCCGATACAGGTAGCATGGATGAACTGCGGCGCTATACAGTGCGGGTTCTGCACCCCCGGCTTCGTAGTATCCGCCTACGGATTGCTTCTGGAAAACAATAATCCCACCAGGGAAGAAGTCCGCGACTGGTTCCAGAAACACCGCAACGTATGCCGCTGCACAGGTTACAAGCAACTGGTGGATGCAGTAATGGCGGCAGCAAAAGTGATGCGCGGAGAGGCGACCATAGAAGAAATAACCTTCCAGCTTCCTGAGGACAACGAATATTATGGGAAACCCCTTGTACGCCCCACAGCTCTCGCAAAGGTTTGCGGCCTGGCGGACTATGGAGATGATCAGGAGCTAAAAATGCCTGCAGAGAGCCTGCATGTGGCGGTTGTGCAGCCAAGGGTGGCCCATCATGCCAAGATATTATCCATAGATACCTCCGAAGCTGAAAAAATGCCCGGAGTGGTAAAAATAATAACACATAAGGAGCTGAAAGAGGCCGGAGGTTCAAACGTTATGGCCGAAGGTCAGTTCCATGAGCGCACTACCGTTATGGTTCCGAGCCGAAAGGTTCTGGCTGAAGACAAGATATTCCGATATGGAGATGTGGTAGCCCTTGCCGTAGCCGATACAAAAGATCACGCCAGGGCAGCTGCCGCAAAGGTTAAGGTAGAGATAGAAAAGCTTCCGGAATACCTTAGTTTCTTGGATGCAGTAATGCCGGATTCCATCCGCGTACATGAAGATACGCCTAACATTTTCTCCATGCAGCCGGTGCTTAAAGGTGCAGGCCTGGAGGACGCTTCAAAGGTTAAGGATATAATAGATGAATCTGCCTACAGCGTTTCCGGCAGCTTCTATTCTTCCCGTGAGCCCCATTTGACCATAGAAGGTACGACGGTTCAGGCATATTTTGATGAAGATGATAATCTCACCCTGCAGTGCAAGTCCCAGGGAGTCTACTCCTCCATCGGCCGTATGGGCAATTCTGTAGGGATACCAAAGAATAAGCTTCGTATTGTCATGAATCCGACGGGAGCAAGCTTCGGCTGGTCTACCAATGCCGGGGACATTTGCCTTGCTGCCGCCGCTGCAGTGGTAACCAAAAAGCCGGTGGCGCTTTCCATGACCTACGAGGAGCATCAGCATTTCTCAGGGAAAAGATGTCCATGTCACTCAAACGGTCGCGTTGCTTGTGATGAAAAAGGCAGGATAACTGCTGCTGAATTTGATTTCGGTATGGACCATGGCGCATACTCCTGGGGCGGTGACGATATAATGACAAAGCCTCCGCGCTTTGCTTTCTTCCCTTATAAAGTACCCCATGTGGCAGGACTTTGCCGTATTGCAAATACAAATCACAACTTCGGTACCGCTTACAGAAGCTATGGTTCTCCGCAGGCATATACACTGTCTGAAGCCATGATGGATATGCTGGCAGAGAAGGCGGGTATAGATCCTTTTGAATTCCGCTGGGTAAATATAGCCCGGGAGGGAGATACCAATATCAACAGTTATCCTTTCCGTCAGTACCCAATGGAAGAAATGATGAAAATGATGAAACCCTATTATGATAAGGCCGTGAAAGAAGCAAAAGCCGCCGATACACCTGCAAAGCGCCGCGGGGTAGGAATATCCTGGGGGGGATTCAACGTTACAGAGGGCGGCACCGACAGATCATCAGCCGCATTGGAACTGGCTCCGGACAATACCTTTATTAAATACGATACCTATCAGGAGCTTGGACAGGGCGGGGACATCGGATCTCTGATGCTGACACTGGAAGCCCTTAAGCCGCTGAAAGTAAAGCCTGAGCAAATAAGGCTCGTACAAAATGATACAAAACTCTGCCCTGACAGCGGAATGTCAGGGGCAAGCCGTACACATTTCATGAGCGGCAGGGCGACAATAGATGCTGCCGAAAAGCTCATGAATGCAATGCGTAAACCGGATGGCACCTACAGGACTTATGATGAGATGGTTGCCGAGGGCATACCTACAAAATATACGGGGACCTTTGAAACAACAACTGTCCCGGGACTTTGCCGCCTTGACCCGAATACAGGTGTGGGAGATCCGACACCGGCCTTTACTTATTGTCTCAATTTGGCTGAGGTGGAGATAGATACAGCCACCGGCAAGACTACTGTCCTTAAGTTCACCTGCGTATATGATGTTGGTAAGATAGGCAATATAGACTCAGTACAGGGTCAGGCCTACGGAGGAATATCTCACGGCATTGGCTTCGCATTAAGCGAGAACTACGACAATGTGGAAAAACACAATAACATGTTAGGTGCCGGCGTTCCATACATAAAGGACATACCGGATGAGATAAACCTGATACATTACGATAGACCGGATGAGGTAGGACCCTTCGGTTCCTCCGGAGCTTCGGAAGGATTCCAGTCCTCCGGACATATGGCAGTGCTGAATGCCATTAATAATGCCTGTGGTGTACGTGTATATGAAATGCCTGCAACACCGGAAAAGGTTAAAGCAGGAATTGACATCCTCGCTGCCGGAGGCAAGATAGAACCTCCCAAAAAGTACTTCCTGGGCTCAGACCTCTACGACGAACTTGAAAATATAAAAGAAAACCCTGTTAAGTTCGGAGGCGAAGACTTCTTTATTCCTCTGGGTAACGCATCCGCCGAAAGGTTCTTCTAGTAATGATTGCGCCCCGGCTTCAAGTTATATTGCGGCCGGGGCGTTATATTATTATTCTGCATATAACTTGGAATGTATAGGATAACGGAGTATTATATGGAAAAATTTAAAGAAAAAATTAAAGAATGCCTTCAGCACGAGCCTGCCTTTTGCACTGCAGTATGTCCCTTCAGGCTGGATGTTCGCGATTTTATGGAAAAAATGCAGCGGGGGGGCTTTAATGCGGCATACAGAGCATACCTGAACACAGTGACCTTCCCTGTAATAGTATCCGAATTGTGCGGGGAACCCTGCAAGGGGGTATGCCCGAGAGGCAGCACGGATGCCCCTATATCCATGAAGCTTCTTGAAAAGGCTTCCATAAGGTATGCACGCAATCTGGATCCGAACAGCTATAATCTCCCGGACAAAGGGAAGAGCATAGCCGTAATAGGTGCGGGGATCAGCGGGCTTGCCTGTGCTTTGCGCATGGCATCAAAAAAATACAGGGTAACGGTTTATGAAAAATCCGACCGTATCGGAGGACATCTCTGGAAACTGCTGCCGTCGGAGATATTTCTGAAAGATATCAGACATCAATTCATGAATGAGGAATATACCCTCTGTCTGAATACCGAGATTAAAAGCTTGGAAGAAATTGAACAGGATGCCGTATATATCGCAACCGGAGCAGGAGGCACTGATTTCGGCCTGGAGAGGAGCGAAACAGGGGCTTATGCCAGCGTCAGACCCGGGTTTTTTATTGGCGGCAGCCTTTGCGGAAGCAATACAATGGAGGCTATAGCGGATGGGCTGCAGGCAGTAAATTCTATTGAAAGATATCTTAAGACGGGAAATATGAATCAGCCCACGCCTTATTCCGGAACCAAAATAAAGCTTGATTCCCAATTAATAAAAAGGCAGGAGCCGGTAATACCTGCAGAGGACGGCGCCTATACGACAGAAGAAGCGGTAAACGAAGCAAAGCGCTGCCTCAGGTGTTCCTGTGACGCCTGCATACGTCACTGTGATCTGATGAAGTATTATAGCAAATATCCTAAGCGTATAGGAGAGGAAGTAGAAATTACCATTCATCCGGGAACCCTTGACGGAAACGGTACCGTAGCGACCAGACTTATTGCTACCTGCAATCATTGCGGTATATGTAAGGAGGTATGTCCGCTGGATATCGATACGGGAGAATTCCTGCTGCAGAGTCACAGGGCCATGAGGGAAAAAGGAGCGATGCCCTGGGCTTACCACGACTTCTGGTTAAGGGATATGCATGCAGCCAACGGTGAATCTGCAGCTCTCTGCAGAATCCCTGAGGGCTATAAGCAGAGCAGCTATGTGTTTTTCCCCGGATGCCAGCTTGGGGCTTCAGAACCTTCCTATGTTATGGAAAGTTACCGATTCCTACTGAAGAATAATCCTGATACGGCCCTTATGCTTGGCTGCTGCGGGGTTCCCGCGGAATGGGCGGGAGATGAGCCTCTTCACCGCGATGTGATTGACAGCCTGAGGGAAAAGTGGGAGGGTATCGGAAAACCAATCGCCGTATTTGCATGCCCTACCTGTAAACAGGTGTTTGAGAAATACCTTCCGGAAATCAAAGGGGTTTTCCTTTATCAGAGGCTTGGAGAGCTGGGAATACACCCGGCTATGGAAGGCAGAAGTGAAACGGTATCGGTTTTTGATCCCTGCACCAGCCGTTATGAACCGGAACTGCAGCAGGGGATAAGAGATCTTGCTGTACGCGCTGGTTTTAACCTGGAACCGCTGCCCTACGAGGGTAAGTATGCCAGATGCTGCAGTTGGGGAGGCCAGGTATCTGTTGCAAATCCAGCCTTTGCCAGAGAGGTGGTAAAGGTCAGGACAAACCAGGGCAATAACCCCTATATAGCCTACTGTGTAAACTGCCGGGATATTTTTGCCGCAGCAAAAAAGCCGGTTTATCATATACTTGATATACTGTTCGGGCTGAACGGCTCCAGACATGTGCCTCCTACAATTACCGAACGCAGGCATAACCGGATAAGGCTCAAAAGAAATATCCTGAAGGAATTCTGGAGGGAAGATGAAAATATGGGAGAAAAGGCAAATGGATTTATGCTGTACATGACCCCTGAGCTCAGGAATAAGCTGAATAATGAAATGATATTGGAAGGCGATGTGCAAACAGTGATAGAGCACTGTGAGAACAGCGGCAAAAAGGTAGCGTATGCCGAAACCGGGCATTATATAGGACATTTGCAGATAGGCAACATGACCTGCTGGGCAGAATATGTGCCCAGGGATGGAGGCTTTGAATTATTTAACGCTTATAGCCACCGAATGAGCATAGAGGAGGGTTAGGCTGCAATGGAAGAAAAGAAAATCATATGCTGCAGATGCAATAAGGAATTGAAGCCTGAAAAGACCTATTTCAGCTATCTGGGTCACAGCTACCATGCCGATATCATGAGGTGTCCCGATTGCGGGGAGGTCTATATACCGGAGGAGCTTGTCAAGGGACGTATGTTTGAAGTGGAAACAATGCTTGAGGATAAATAGGTGAAAGGGGCGGGTACAATTTTCCTGTTTCCTTGTATCCTGGGTGAAATCAAATGAGGAGGGGATCAAATGGAGTATAGAAACGCTGTATTAAAAGATATTCCCGGTATTTCGGAATTACAGAAAAAGTACCATATATCAACAATAAGCGAGGAAGATAAACCTGACGGATTTGTTACCACACTGTTTACAGAAGAACAATTCAGGGAACTGATTGAAAAAGAAAACGGACTTGCCATAGCCTGTGATGGGGATAGAGTTGCGGCTTATGTTATGGCAGCATCCTGGCAATATTGGTCGGCATGGCCTCTGTTTCAGCATATGATAAAGGATTTGCCGAATGTAGAATATTTGGGGCAAACCCTTTCAACGGAGAATTCCTATCAATACGGGCCGATTTGCATCCATAAGGATTATCGAAGATCCGAGGTACTTTCGAATATTTTTGAGTTTTCGAGAATTCAAATGAATAAAAGGTATCCCATTTTAATCACTTTTATTAATCATATTAATCCCAGGTCCTATAATGCCCATGTTAATAAACTCGGACTTGATGTGATTAAAAATTTTGAGTTCAACAATAATCAATACTATGAATTAGGATATGACGCATCAAGGAAGACAAAAGGATTATGAGATGACAATAATGCGCATTATTAAGCAGCCTATCTAGGCTGCTTTTGTATGTGTGTATCTATTTGAGGAGTACTATTCCAATCTCTTTTCAGCAGCTTCCGCATCCGCTTTGGTTTTATGGACTGTACCTTTTGGATGCTGGGGCGGCGCATAAATTGAGTACAGCTTAACAGGTTTGTTTCCGGTATTAATCAGGTTGTGCCATTTGCCCGCAGGAATGAAAATGGCATAATCGTTGTATACTCTCTTTTGAAAGTCCAGTCTGTCTTCTCTGTCACCCATTTTTACAATTCCCTGTCCCGCTTCAATGCGTATGAACTGATCGACGCTCGGATGAATCTCCAGGCCGATATCCTCCCCTGCTTTTATGCTCATCAAGGTAACCTGCAAATGTTTCCCCGTCCATAATGCTGTACGAAAGGTATCGTTTTGTTTGGCAGCTTCGTCAATATTAATTACAAAGGGTTCCGGCCCATAATCCGTCAGCTTGATTAAATCATCATCTTTTTCCTCATCAATAAAGGGGAAATACTGATTATCAAAGCCTGGGCCATATAATGGCATTCCGAAGTAAGGGCATTGATGCATATTGCCGGGGTCATGCATATAATCGGGATTATACTTTGGCCTGCCAATACAAAAAGGGCATGGATATATTTTACGCACACAGATCATTCCTTTCATAGACTTTAACATTATTATATGCCGCACATAAGGGGAGTGTGACTGAAATACTAAAGCAAGCGAAGTTCATGCGGAAAGGAAAGGGAACAGGTATAGGATAACCGAAATCAGCCGTTAACTTATATAGATGACAAACCAAATAAACTGTCCGGTGGATAATTAAGGAACACTGCTGTATAATAATCCTATACCGGTTAGTGAGCGGGGAGTATGAGATGGATATTATTGAGAAAGTTTATAATGCTTTACTTTCAATTGAAAAGAAAGAAGCTTCAGGGGCGACGGCAGCCCGGGTGGGCGAGTTGCTGGATATTGACCGTTCCAATGCAAGCAGGTATCTTAACCGTCTTTGGATTGACAAAAGGGTTGATAAGCTTGAGGGCAGACCTGTTTTATTCAGGGTACCGAAAGAGAGTGGTCAGACACCGGAATGCTGTATAGCATCGGATAATTCGCTGGATGGGATAATAGGAGCTTTCGGCAGCCTGAATACTTCGATACAACAGGCAAAGGCCGCAATACTATATCCGCCCAGGGGACTCCATACATTGCTTCTTGGGGAAACAGGCGTAGGAAAGTCAATGTTTGCAGAGCTTATGTACAATTTTGCAGTTGAGTCGAGCATGCTCCAGCCAAAGGCTCCTTTTGTGCGTTTCAACTGTGCCGACTATGCAGATAATCCTCAGCTTATAATGGCTCAGGTATTTGGAGTAAAAAAAGGCGCATATACAGGGGCTGACCGGGACAGGGAAGGCTTGCTTAAAGTGGCTCACAAAGGGATACTCTTTCTGGATGAAATCCATAGACTGCCTCCCCAGGGGCAGGAGATACTATTCACATTTATTGACAAGGGCAGCTTCAGGACCTTAGGTGAGACTGAGGGTCATATAAGCTCGTCGGTACAGATTATAGCGGCAACTACGGAAGATCCTCAGTCACATCTTTTAAAGACATTTTCCAGAAGAATACCCATGATAATAACGTTGCCTTCCTTGAAGGACAGGGGCCTTCAGGAAAGGTACAAGCTGATGGAGCTATTTATAAGGGAAGAATCCAGGCGTGTTTCTCAAAGCATATACGTGAACAGGGATTCTCTAATATCATTTCTGCTGTATGATTGCCCGGGAAACATAGGTCAGCTGCGCAGCGATATACAATTATCCTGTGCCAAGGCATTTCTTCATTATAAATCCAAAATAGAGGACAACATAATCATTACACAGTCGGATTTGCCCCGGAATGTGAAAAAGGGGCTCTTCAGCCTGCAGGAGCATAGGAAAGAAACAAATGACATACTCAAGGGCAAAGGTGATTTACTAAGATTCTTTTATAAGGAAGAAAGCGATATAGTATTCGAGATTGAAAACAACAGTGAAGATTTTTACGACATAATAGAAAAAAAGCTTGAATCTTTTATGAGTACAGGCATTGACAGCAATGAAGTCAACCAGATGCTTGATACGGAAATAGAAAGACATTTTCAGAACTGCGTGGTAAACTTTTCGGAGGGGAAAAGCAAAACAGAGATTGCCAGGGCAGTTGAGCCGGAAATTATTGATGTTTCAAAAGAGATAGTTGAGTTTGCAGCAGGAAGACTGAAAAAGGAATATGACGAGGGTCTTCATATAGCCCTTGCCTTGCATTTGCAGAACTGCATACAGAGGATAAGAAACGGAGGCAGGATATACCATCCCAAGCTGAACCAGGTAAGAATCAACCATCCTGATGAATTTCTCACAGCCATGGAGACCGCAAAAATGATTGACAATAAATTCAAGGTGGAAACACCTCTGGATGAAATAGGATACCTGGCAATGATACTTGCATCAAATTCTAACAAATATGACAGAGAAGAGGAAAAACGAGTAGGGGTTCTGATAATAATGCATGGTAATTCTACTGCCAGCAGCATGGCACAGGCAACAAACAGCCTTGCAGGATTTGAGCATGCTAAAGGCCTTGATATGCCTTTATCCTTGAGTACAAACACCGTGTATGAGCTTGCAAAGGAACAAGTGCTTAAAATGGATAATGAGAGGGGTGTGCTGCTTCTGGTAGATATGGGATCTCTGGTAAACTTCGGTGACATGATATACGAGGAAACCGGTATCATGGTAAAGACTATCGATATGGTAAGCACCTCAATGGCAGTGGAGGCATGCATTAAGGCGGCTGCGGGGCGTGATTTGCCCGAGGTATATCATTTCTGCATGGAAGTTAGAAAACACGGGGAATATGTAACGAGGCAGAACAAGGCTGTGCAAAAAAACATCATAATTTCGGCTTGCTTTACAGGAGAAGGGGTGGCTGAGAGGCTGAAAGGCATCATTGAGGAAAATACTGCAGGGATGGAGGACATGGAAGTAGTCTGCATGAATACTCTGGACAAGCAGGAGTTCTTAAATTTGGTAGACTATTATAGGATAAAACATAAGATTCTGGCAATTGTCGGGACAGTTGATTTAAACATTGCAGGAATACCTTTCATATCAGCGGTTGAAATACTGGGAGGCAGCGGAGCAGAACAGATATCTGCAATAATCCGGGAAGAGGAAACCTATACGAGGATTAAAAAGTCCCTAAGGGAACACCTTGATAAGGTCAACGGTGAAAGCATTGTTGATGATGTGCGCAATGCAATAGCCGGAATCGAGGCAGAAATGGGAAAACATCTGAATACTGAAGCCAGGACAGGGATTGTACTGCATACCTGCTTTATGCTGGACAAAATCAAAGGCGGTGAGAAGTTTACCGAGTTTGGGGGACTTGACATTTTCATCAAACAATACGGCAGCGAAATGGCAAATGCCAAAAGAGTAGTAGCCGCTCTTGAGAACAAGTATTCCGTGAAAATCAGTGAAAACGAGCTGGCATATCTGTGCAGCATGGTCATTTCCAATTAAGTCTGTGTAATATATATAAGTAGTGTGCAATGATATTGCACACTACTTTTGTTATTTAAGGAAGAGAAACGGGTATATATTCTATAAATTTGAGCAGCAGAAACATTGATATTACTTGCTTATAAAAGAAATATTTAAAAATTTAATATTTTTTTTACATTGGTATCGATTTTGCATATATATTGGTGCAAGGGAGGTAAACCATGAAAAAACTGTCTGTAATCGTGAAAAGCAGAATGGGGTTGCATGCACGTCCCGCAAGTATGCTTGTGAGTTTGGCACAGCAATTTGAATCGGATATAAAGGTTGAAAAGGGAGAAAAGGTAGTAAATTGCAAAAGCATAATTGGAATACTCAGCATAGCCGCAAAAAACGGGGACAAAATATCGGTATCAGCAGAGGGTGCGGATGAGATATCCGCAATCAATGCGTTGGATGAGCTTTTCAATAACAGGCTTGCAGCCGAGTAAATCAGTAAAATCAATAATGAAGGGAAGGAGGTTGACATGGGGTACTATATAGGAATTGAGGGCGGAGGCACCAAAACGGCCGCTATGCTTGGCGGCAGCCGAAAGGAAATCATTGATGCTACATTGGTCGGCGCTACCAACTATCATAGCGTCGGTCTGGAAAAGACCGGTGAAGAAATCAGCAGGATACTAAGCTTCTTCAAAGATGAGAATAATGTTGAAATAGAAGAGATAAGAGGAATCTGCTTTGGCGGGGCAGGGGTGAACTGCAGCGAAGATGAAAGGCAAATAAGGCGGCTTTTCGATTCACTGGGTTACAAAGGGAAGCTCCGTGTATGCAATGATTCGGTAGTTGCTCTGGCGGGGGCAAATGGCTGTCTTGAAGGAGCAATACTGATAAGCGGCACGGGATCGATAGCATATGGGGTGGATGTTAATGGAGAATCTGTAAGGGTAGGAGGATGGGGGCACATTATTGATGATGCAGGTTCAGGCTACGCAATCGCTATTGATTGCCTGAAGAAAATTGTGAGGGGCTATGACGGAAGAGGCCAGAAAACATTATTATGGGACAGGGTAAAAGAAAAACTGGATATTTCACACCAGGAGAAACTAATTTCGTTTATATATAATACCAAAACGCAAAAGCAGCATATAGCCGAACTGGCAACCTGTGTCCTGGAGCTATACGGAAGTGATTATGAAGCCGGTTCTATCATTAATAGTGCAATAGAAGGTCTGTGCGAAATGGTTACGGCATTATCGAAAAGAATGCAGCTTGAAGAGTTTTCTCTCGGCCTTGGGGGAAGCCTTCTCCTCAAATCAGAAACATACAGGAAGCTCTTTGAAGAGGCAATTAAAGAGAAATTACCGAAAGTAAATACTCATCTGCCTTATAAGGATGCAGTCTATGGGGCCCTTGTGCTTGCATGGGAACTAGGCTCTGAAAGGGGAAGAGAATTATGAAAAATATCATGCTGGTATGCAGCGCAGGCATGTCCACCAGCCTTTTAGTAACAAAAATGTACGCGGCAGCATTAAAATCCAAATCCCAAGTGAAAATATTCGCAGTATCTGAAGCCGACTCAAAGAATTACACAGACGTAGATGTGGTTCTCCTGGGGCCGCAGGTCAGATACCTTTTGAGTAAAATGCAGGCGGTGATGCAGCCAAAGGGGGTGCCGGTTGCAGTAATTGATACTATGGACTACGGTACAATGAACGGCGAAGCCGTTCTGAAGCAGGCTCTCGAATTGATAAAAGAATAAGGTCTTCTTCAAGGGTATTGCTTGATATAATAGTCTTCTACGCTTATACACTTAAAAATAAATATATTGAATTAAGGGGGTTTATTAATGAAAGGTATTATCAGTTATCTTGAGAAGCATTTTGTTCCCGTTGCTGCAAAAATAGGAGCCCAGAGACATTTGGTTGCCATAAGAGATGGGTTTGTCGCAATCATGCCTCTTATCATAGCAGGCTCCATGGCAGTGTTGATCAACAACATGAATATTCCGGGATACCAAAACCTTATCGGTGCAATTTTCGGCGACAGTTGGAGAGGCTTTGGCGGAAATATATGGTGGGGTACTTTTGCTATAATGTCAATATTTATTGCTTTTACAGTAGCGTACAACCTTGCCAAGTCTTATGATGTGAATCCGCTTTCGGCGGGTGTCCTTTCTCTTGCAAATTACTTCATGTTTATACCTCAGGCAATTAACGTGACAATAGGCGACACAGTCGGAGATATTGCAGTTCCCGCAGAATTGGTCGGACAGCAGATAGGCGCATGGGGCAATATCAGCTGGAGCTATACGAACGCAACAGCCCTTTTCGGTGCATTATTGATTGCTATTGTATCGACAGAGATATTTGTAAAGCTATCTAAAACGGATAAACTGACCATTAAGATGCCCGACAACGTACCTCCGGCAGTATCAAAGTCATTTGCAGCCCTGTTCCCGACACTCATTACAATATCTGTAGGTGCGTTGCTTGCATTGTTTATCAGCTTTACCAATACCGACCTCTTTACAGTGATAACAGCAACAATACAGCAGCCGGTATCAAGGGTCGGAAATACGATGGGTGCGGCAATCCTGATCTCATTTATGAATCACTTGCTTTGGTTCTTCGGACTCCATGGCTCCAACATAATTGAACCTGTTATGCAGTCAATATATGTTCCGGCTGTAATAGCAAATGCAGATGCCGTTGCCGCCGGATTAAAGCCTACCTTCATAGTAACCAAGGCCTTCTTTGATGCTTTTGTATACATGGGCGGTTCCGGTACTACCACTTGCCTGATAGCTGCCATTTATGCAGCAAGCAAGAGGAAACACTATAGAAGCCTTGCCAACCTTTCGGTAGGACCTGGCTTATTCAACATCAATGAATCCATGATATTCGGCATACCCCTGGTACTCAATCCTGTGTTCGTAGTTCCGTTTATACTTGCGCCTGTAGCTTTGACAATAATATCATATATAGCCACAGCCATCGGTTTGGTTCCATACACAATTGCAGCCATACCGTGGGTAACACCGCCAATTATCGGAGGCTTCCTTGCAACAGGCGGAAGCATAATGGGCGCACTGCTGTCAGCGGTTAATCTTGTCGTAGGCTTCCTGATATATATGCCTTTCGTATTGATGGCGGAAAAACTTGAAGACAAAGCAGGCAGCAATGCCGAATTAAGTGCAGGAAATACAAAGAGCATGTAATAATACTAATCTGGTGCCACTAAGCTGACACAACTGCCGCTGTCCGGCAAAAGAGGCAGCGGCAGTTGTGTTGATTGGCGGATTATGGAGGCTCAGAAATGAAAGGACTAAAAATAGCGGTAATAGGCGGCGGCAGCAGTTATACACCGGAATTGGCAGACGGATTTATCAAAAGAGCAGACAGACTGCCGGTCTCTGAAATATGGCTTGTTGATATAGAAGCGGGCAGAGAGAAGCTTGGAATAGTTGCTGCTTTGGCAAAGCGCATGTTTGCCGGGGCGGGTATGAATATTGAGGTAAAGACAGCCTTTGAGAGAACAACCGCACTGGAAAACGCAGACTATGTCATTGCCCAGTTCAGGGTCGGGGGGCTCTGGGCCAGGGCTTTAGATGAGCAAATACCGATGAGGTATAGGGTTATAGGTCAGGAGACTACCGGACCCGGCGGTTTTGCGAAAGCTCTGAGGACAATTCCGGTAATGCTTGATATATGCAGAGATATTGAAAAGCATGCACCAAAGGCGTGGCTGATTAATTTTACAAATCCCTCCGGAATAATAACTGAAATGGTACATCGCCATACAAATGTTAAAATCATCGGTTTGTGCAATGTACCCATAGGAATGGTCAGTAATGTAGCCAGACTGCTTGGGGTTGAAAGCAGCAGAATAACTATAGATTTTGTCGGGCTTAATCATCTGATTTGGGGAAAAGATGTATATTTGGACGGGGAAAAGGTAACCGAAAGGGTGCTGCAATATCTTTGTGACGGTGAGTCAATGACTATGAAAAACATACCCGATTTGAAAATGGATGCTGATTTCCTTAAATCCCTGGGGATGATTCCATGTCCGTACCACAGGTATTACTATATGACAGAGGAGATTTTGGAAGAAGAGCTGAAGGAATTCAACAAGGGCAAAGGCACCAGGGCAACACAGGTGATGGAGGTTGAAAAGGAACTCTTTAGGGTCTATAATAATATTCAACTGGATAAAAAGCCTGAACAGCTGGAAAAAAGGGGAGGGGCATTTTATTCGGATGCCGCCGTATCCCTGATCAGTTCAATATACAATAACAGTAAGGATATACACACTGTCAATGTCAGGAACAATGGAACAATAAGCAGCCTTCCTGATGACGTGGTAATTGAAGCAAACTCGGTTGTAGGGAGTTCCGGCGCCCGACCCTTGGCCATAGGCAGGCTGGATGACAGTATCAACGGTCTGGTACAGACGGTAAAATCATACGAACTTCTTACTGTAAAGGCTGCTGTCAGCGGTGATTATTATACCGCTCTTCAGGCGCTGATATGCAATCCATTGGTTAAATCCGCAAATACTGCAAAAATGATACTTGGCGATATATTAAAAGAAAACGAAAATTATTTGACGCAATTCAGGGCGAAGAGTTGATTGAGTTTAACAATTTGTATTAAGGAGAGATACAGCATGGAAATGACAATATTAGCAATAATATCACAAAGCGGGGATGCCAGAAGCTCATGCATGGAAGCAATTCGTTATGCAAAAATGAATGATTATGAAAAGGCTGAAAAATGTATGGAGGAGGCTGAGCAAAAGTTAGAGCTGGCTCATAAGGAACAGACAAAGCTGATTCAGGCTGAAGCAGGCGGAGAGAGGATAGAATTGTCACTTCTTCTGATTCATGCACAGGATCACCTTATGAATGCAGGAGTTGTAATGGATATGGCAAGAGAATTCATTGATCTCTACAGGAAGGCTTCAATAAAGTAACGGAGGAATAGCAATGAGACAATTGGGGGTATCTGTTTACATCGGTAACGCAAAGCTGCAGGAGTATGAAAATTATCTGAGCGCGGCTGCAAAATATGGATTCAGTAGGATATTCACATGCCTGATATCTGTAGGTGACGACAAAGCTAAGGCTTTGAAGGACTTGAAGGAGCTTTCCGGGCATGCGGGAACCCTTGGTATGAAGATGGTAGCGGATGTTACCCCAGAGATATTCTCCGAACTGGGGGCATCCTTTCATAATTTGAAGCCCTTTTACGACCTGGGCTTGTATGGTATACGCCTTGATATTGGTTTTTCGGGCATAGAGGAAAGCATCATGAGCTATAATGAATTTGGTCTGAAAATAGAAATAAATATGAGCAATGGGACCAAATATATTGATAATATACTAAGCCATAAGTCAAACACGGATAATCTTATAGGCTGCCACAACTTCTATCCCCACAGGTACACCGGAATATCAAGGGAGCATTTTCTTAAATGTTCAAGACAGTTTAAGAAACATGGGCTGAGGACGGCGGCATTTATATCTTCCGGGACGGCGGATTTCGGGCCCTGGCCTGTGAGAGAGGGGTTGTGCACTCTTGAGCAGCACAGGAACCTGCCCATGGATGTGCAGGCAAAAGATCTTTTTAATACTGACCTTATTGACGATGTGATTATTGCCAATTGCTTTGCATCGGAAGAGGAGCTTAAGCTGCTTGGAGAGCTCGACAAACACCTTTTGAACTTCAAAGTTGAGCTTTATGATGGGATTCCGGAGCTGGAGAAAAGGATAGTCTTGGAAGAACCCCATTTTTGCAGGGGAGATATGTCGGAATATATGATAAGATCGACTCAGAGCAGAGTAAAATACAAGGGGTGCAAATTTGATGTCTTTAATGCAAAACCTATAAAAAGAGGAGACATACTTATAGAGAATTCGCTGTATGAGCGGTATGCAGGGGAACTCCAGGTGGCATTAAAGGATATGGGAAACAGCGGAAGGACAAATGTGGTGGGGCATATATGCGAGGAAGAATTATTCCTTCTGGATCAGATAGAACCCTGGCATAAGTTCAGATTTATTGAAAAAAGATAGATATGGGACATAGGGAACAGAATGACAGACCCGAGGGGCTGTAAAGGGTGGTTGTATGAAAGCGATAGTAAATTCAGCTATAATTATGAATAACAGTGTCCTTAAGGGGCATACAGTACTTTTTGATGAGAAAATTCGGGAGATAAAAGAAGAATCTGTAGCTGATTTAAGGGGAACAGAAGAAGTTATAGATGCACAGGGAAGGTTTCTGTCCCCGGGATTTATCGACTTGCACATTCACGGCTGCAGCGGAAGCGATACCATGGATGATAACGACATCAGCATCGGAAATATCAGCAGAAGCCTGCCGGCTACGGGAGTAACCTCTTTTTTGCCGACAACAATGACCATGAGCCAACCGGCAATCAGAAAGACCATAGACCGGATAAGAAGGCTTATGGGGCATGAACCCGGAGCAACAATTTTAGGCTGTTACCTGGAAGGCCCTTTTATAAGCGAAGAATATAAGGGGGCACAATACGGCGGATTTATTAGAAAACCCGATTTCAAAATTATTGAGGGATTTCTGGATGTAATAAGGATAGTAATTCTTGCTCCCGAGGAGGAGGGCTCCGGGGAGTTTATAGAAAACTGTTCAAAGCATGGAATTATAACAGCTATAGGTCATAGCGGGGCAAGCTACGAACAGGCCATGGAGGCCATAAGAAAAGGCGCGAGCCATATTACCCATACTTTTAATGCCATGGCACCCCTGCATCACAGGAAACCGGGGGTAGTCGGAGCTGCAATGGACAGCTCTGCCAGCTGCGAGCTTATTGCAGATAACATCCATGTGGACCCCGCCGTGCAGAGAATACTTCTCAAGGTTAAGGGCACAGACAACATAGTACTTGTTACCGATGCCATGAGGGCATGCATGCTGGAAGACGGAGAATATGACCTGGGGGGCCAGAAAGTGCTGCTAAAAGGAGCGGAAGTCAGACTTGAATCAGGTGCCCTGGCAGGCAGTGTGCTTACAATTGACAGAGCGCTGAGGAACTTCCGGGCAAATACCGGAATAAGTGTTGTTGATGCAGTAAGTACCGTTACGGCTAATCCGGCAAGAATACTGGGGTTAGAGGACAGAAAGGGCAGTATAAGCGAGGGTAAGGATGCAGATTTGGTGATTTTTGATGAGCAATTTAATATTTACGGAACATTCATTAAAGGGAAAACGGTCTATGAAAAGAAATGAGGCTCAAGAGCCGGTGATCAGGGGGAGAAAAGTATGGAAAAGGGTTTGGCCGCAGCCCCGGGTATAGGGATAGGCAAGGCATATATAATAAGGGAGCCGGATATTAAAATAGACAAGAGCCCTGTCGGCATGGAAAGAGTGCCGGAAGAGCTGAAAAGGCTAAAGACAGCGTTGGAATGTTCGGGCAGGCAGCTTCAGACGATACATGACGGCGCCGTAAATCGAGGGGAGAAGGAAAAGGCCGGGATTATTGAAGCACATTTGATGATGCTGGAGGACCCCATGCTTGTAGGACAGGCGGAGGAAAAGATGCACAGTATGGGGATAAAGGCGGAATATGCCTTTTCTCTTGCTATTGAGGAGCAGGTGTCTATTTTTGAGGGGATAGAAGATGAATATATCAAGGAAAGAATAAACGATGTAAGAGATATAGGCTCCAGGGTTTTAAAAAACCTTGCGGGAATTGAAATGAAAGATATAACTGCCATTAAGGAGGAAGTAATACTTATAGGAAGGGAGATTACCCCTTCCCAGATGGCAGCTGCAGATACAAAGTTTGTAAAAGGTATAGCTGCCGAAACAGGAAGTACTGCCTCCCATACTGCCATTATGGCACGGAATGAGGGAATACCTGCGGTTATGGGAGTAAATAACATAGCAGGGCTTGCGGCAGAGGGGCAAATGGTTGCGGTTGACGGAACAGCAGGTACCGTAGAACTGGAACCTGATGAAGAAAGGCTGGCACAGTTGAAAATAAGAATAGCGAGAACACAGAAGCTGAAGGAAGAACTGATGAGCATGAAGGATTCAGCCACAGCAACCCTTGACGGAAAAACAATAAGGCTGGAATGCAACGTTGAAGGGACAGAGAGTGTAAAAAAGGCCGCAGAAGTTGGGGCGGAAGGCATAGGTCTCTACCGCACCGAGTTTTTGTTTATGGATAGAAACAGCCCTCCTGATGAGGCGGAGCAGTTCAGGGTTTACCGTGAGGCAGCAGCCGGTATGGCCGGAAAACCGGTCATCATAAGGACCCTTGATATAGGGGGAGATAAAAAAATTGAGTATTTAGGGCTTCCTAAGGAGGAAAATCCGTTCCTCGGTTTCAGGGCTATAAGACTATGCTTTGAAAGGCATGAAATGTTCCGGGCCCAGCTTCGTGCAATCCTGAGGGCCAGTGCTTACGGCAGGTTAAAAATAATGTTTCCCATGATAGCAACCCTGGACGAGTTGAAAAAGGCAAAGGGTATTTTGGAGAAGGCAAAGCAGGAGCTGGAGCTTGAAGGCATAGGCTATGACAGGAATATTGAGGTTGGAATAATGGTCGAAACTCCCTCCGCGGCAATAATTGCCGATCAATTGGCAAAGGAATCGGATTTCTTCAGTATAGGCACTAATGATCTGACACAATATACATTGGCTGTGGACAGGACCAATGAGAAGGTAAGCTATCTCTATAACAGTCTTGATCCGGCGGTAATACGCCTGATTGCACATGTGGTGGAAGCCGGGCATAAAAAGGGGATACCGGCCGCCATTTGCGGAGAGCTTGCGGGGAATCCAAAGGCCGCCCTGCTGCTATTGGGACTTGGGCTTGATGAATTGAGCATGGGCCCCGGTATGATCCTGAGAATCAGGAAGCTTATAAGTTCTGTCGAAATGAGTACAGCAGTGAAGATAGCGGAAGAGGCGGCTGAGATGGAGACTCCTCAGCAGATTGAGGATTATCTGATGCAAAAATACAGGGAATTGGGACTGGAATACCTTCTGGAAATGTAATGAAAGATAAGAAAAGGCTATGAAGAAATTAGTTATTGGAATATTGGCACATGTTGATGCAGGTAAGACAACTTTATCAGAGAGCATGCTTTATCTAAGCGGTAAAATCAGAAAACCGGGGAGAGTAGATAATAAGGATGCTTATTTGGATACCCATGAGCTGGAAAGAGCAAGAGGAATCACCATTTTTTCAAAACAGGCCATATTTGAGATAGGTGAGACCCGGATTACCTTGATGGATACTCCGGGGCACGTAGATTTTTCGGCTGAAATGGAAAGAACACTTCAGATTCTGGACTATGCTATTTTAGTGATAAGCGGCGCCGATGGAGTTCAGGGGCACACCAAAACATTATGGCGGTTGCTTGGCATTTATAATATACCTGTTTTTGTTTTTGTTAATAAGATGGATCAGAATGGGATTGACAAGGACATGCTCCTTAAGGACGTGAAAACACAGCTGGGCGATGGGTGCATTGAATTTGGGCAGAATGCGGCAGAAGGTTTTTATGAGCATTTGGCTATGTGTGACGAAATAATAATGGAAACTTATCTGAAAACAGGATATATCAGAATTGAGCAGATCAGCAGGGCCGTCAGGGAACGCAAAATTTTTCCGTGTTTTTTCGGTTCAGCTTTAAGACTGGAAGGAGTCGAACAATTCATGCAGGGTATTGCAGAGTATGCCACGGCAAGACACTACCCTGATGAATTCGGAGCCAGGATATTCAAAATAACAAAGGATGAACAGGGAAACCGTCTCACCCATCTCAAGCTTACGGGCGGAAAGCTAAAGGTGAAGGATGTATTGACCAACGGCGTCTGGGAAGAAAAAGTAAATCAGATCCGTGTTTATTCCGGTCAGAAATTTGAGGCAGTAAATGAAATGGAGGCCGGTTCCATTTGCGCTGTAACAGGGTTAAGCCTGACTAGGCCGGGAGAAGGCTTGGGGATAGAGGCCCCCTCTGCTGCACCGGTATTGGAGCCTGTACTGTTTTATAGGATTATACTTCCGGAAGGCTGTGACCCAAGGGAAATGCTCCCGAAGCTGCGTCAGATTGAAGAAGAGGAGCCCGAATTAGGTATTGCCTGGGATGAGAATCTGCAGGAGATTCAGGTACGGATTATGGGTGAAGTGCAGATTGAGATTTTGCAGAGCCTGATTCAAAGCCGTTTCAATGTAACGGTGTCCTTTGACGGGGGAAGCATCGTCTATAAGGAGACGATTGCCGAAACAGTTGAGGGAGTAGGGCATTTTGAGCCCTTAAGGCATTATGCGGAGGTTCATCTGTTGCTGGAGCCGGGAAATCCCGGAAGCGGCCTGCAGTTTGGCGCAGAATGCAGTGAAGATACTCTGGGTAAAAGCTGGCAGAGATTGATTCTTACCCATCTGCAGGAAAAAGAGCATAAAGGGGTTCTGACAGGGTCAATCCTTACTGATGTGAGAATTACCCTCGTTTCGGGCAAAGCCCATAAGAAACATACGCAAGGGGGCGACTTCAGGGAAGCAACTTATCGTGCAGTGCGCCAAGGCTTAAAGGAAACAGAATCCATATTATTGGAGCCATATTATACATTTCGTCTGGAGATTCCTGAAAATACTGTAGGAAGGGCTATGGCTGACATCGAAAGGATGTGCGGCACATACAGGATCTTGCGGGGGAATGGTGAA
>JAKPKE010000169.1 GCA_029553855.1 Bacillota bacterium
TCTGTATTCGAATACATTGAAGCATGGTATAATGTAAACAGAATTCATACGGCAATAAAAACATCAATAAAAAACAAAAAAGAGATTTTAAGAAATCAATTAGTGGCTTAACAAAATGTCCGGGAAACTGTTGCAGGTCCATAATTCCCGTTCCAGTAATAGTTGGTTGTTTCCTGTCTGCCAGATGAGCTTGTCGTGATTGATACCCTGTCAGAAGAGTTATACTGGTATGTAAGCGTGTTATTCAGATAATCCGCCTCGGACTGAAGGCGTCCGTAATTATCGTAACTATAAGTATAGATGTGCCCCAGCCTGTCTGTATTTGTCAGTAACTTATCACCATTTAGTGTATATGAATAACTAACACGGCTGGAGCCTATGCTGGCGCCTGTAGTATAAACATCAGTAACATTGCCAAGACCGTCATAATCATAATTTTCATTATATTCAAGCGGGCTACCCTCAAAGTAATAGATATAGTTTGGTTTTAATAAACTATTAGCATCATAAGTATATCTGACTGTCTTGACTACAGAGGACTCTCCGCTTTTTGCAAATGTGACAGTTGAAGAGCCAATTCTGCCTATAAGCCATTCTGATGTATTTATCCAGCCGGAATAGTTATTTATTGTCGTTTCGGTTACACCATTGCCGTAATTTTTCACAATTTGTCCCGTATTTCCATAATCATCAACAGTTGAAACATTAACAGTTATTGAATGCCCTGTAAGACTGTTTGATTGTGTTGTTGACTGAGTGTACGGGTAAATACGTTTTGCAGTAATATCCAGTACCTTTTCTGTCCAGGTATTGCTGGTTTGCTCAATGGTTCCTGAAGACAATTTTCTGGTGATCGTGTTAACCTGAGGGTAAAAATAGTTAGCGCTATAACCTGTTTGTGTTTCCGTGGTTATTCCTGATGCATTATCATTAATTTTAGTCTTGGCAAATCCAAGAAAACCTTTTCCCATCCGGTGTATCTTTGCACCTTCATAACTATATGTTATAGTTTTTGTTCCGCCAATCCCGTTATCACTTATTACCTGCGAGACAAGTTGTGCGGCTGATGAGAAGTCACTAACTGGGAACACAGCACCCGTGCCCCTGGTATAAACATTAGCATTTGACATTGGCAAATAGTGAATATTGGTTTTTGAACCATAGCCGTCAATTATATTGTTTACCAAATGGCCGGGAGTACCTGTTGCAAATGAAAACAATTTTGACGTATTAACACATTTGTAGAAAAACTGATTACGCCCATCACCGTTATAATCCTCAAAATGAAAAAACTCAGTACCATAAAATTCTTCCCAAGTAATTGGTTGTGGGTACATGGTATAATATCCTGTAAGAAAGTTGACAGATGAGACGTACTCCTGGGTACCGAAATTATTCCCATCACTCAGGCAGACATTAATTCTGTTATTTGGATTCGATGTATTTTGCCCTTTTCCTATAAAAACTACATCAGACCGTCCGTCTGCATTCATGTCACGGGCATATATTCTGTTATTCTGGACGTTAATATCAAAATTATCAAAACAAGTTAAAGTATTAGATTCTAGTCCATTGGCTGATAGATATAATATTGACCAGCTATATGGGTAAGTATAGCTGTTTTTAATAATGTCGATATTCCCATCTCCATTGTAATCACCAAAGAGGATAAAATCGTTATTGCGGATATCAGATCCCGAGAACGTTTCAACAAGAACCTTGTTTGTACCCTTGAATTCGTATATTTTGTATCCGTTATTAAATAGTATGAGTAAATCAGAGCACCCGTCTCCATTAAAATCAAGAATCCGGTTATGTAATCCCGTGTCAATTAAATAGTATTCTCCAAAGGAAGTTATAGAACCTCCAATAATATACGAGCCGCTGAATGTGTACAACAGCCACCCGTTACTGCTATTATGATACAGTAGTTCAAGTTTGCCGTCACCATCATAATCAACTACATCCAGATTATTTCCGTCAGGACAATTGTAGTAAGAAGTACTGCGTGTGAACCCAGATCCGGATGATGCATAGAAATAATAATATTTTCTATTTGGATACTGTGTCTCCGGGTGCTTTTCCTGCATCATCAGGTCAGAGAGGCCATCACCGTTAAAGTCTTCTGTCAGAAAAGTCTCAAAATAAGTGTTCAGGTCACCCTGGGTGGCATAGACCATATTACCACTGGAATTGGCCAGATACAGTTTCCATTTATCGTTTGAAGTATAAGACGATTTTACGGGCACTGTAACAAAATCTACCCGTCCGTCGCCGTTAAAGTCACCATGATAATATCTTTCATTATCCGAATTTGTGTAGTGATTTGTTTCACTGAATTGATTAGTCTGTGATGACCAGGTGAAAACGACAGGATTCAAAGACGCATCCTGACTGCTGTACTCTGTTACTTTTATCAGCTGTGAGTGTGAATCCAGGGTATATGTTAAATTGTATTTCTTAAAACTTTGTCCGTTGTACTTTACCTCAATATTATCAAGTAAAATATTCCGTATAAATTCCTTGCCTCCGTAGTAATAAGAGTGAACATCACTTCTGTACTTATAATTGAACTGTATAGATGCAAAAGGAGCCTGAGAGGCAGAGGAGTTCCCGGTATATAATATTGATCCAATAGGGCGTTCATCATCTGAAGCAATATAATTAAAGACGATGTAGTTATTGTATCTGTCACTGATCTTGTTGATTCTCCACGATAGAATAGAGCCCTGGTTATTTCTTATACGTGATCCTTCATCATTTCCAAATTCGAGGATTAAACCCGATTTAGTGTACACCCGGAACCACTCCGGCCCGGTTCCTGTGGTACCGTAGGCAACAATTTTCGAGAAAGTCTCAATTTCTGTCCGATATTCACTACCAGAGGTGCCATATGTTCCGTTGATTACTATCATTCTATTCCCATCCAGGGCATATCTGTCAGATATTGTTCCTCTTACTGGATCTGAGATACCATCATGATAAAGTGTCCTGTTAACTCGTGTAATAGCAGAAAGACCTCCTATTGACCAACCTGTTCCCAATAAACCATCTGAAAAATTACTTATATAATTAAGCGAAATAGTGGGCTGAAGGCTGTTAGTGCCGGCTGGTACGTTTATCGGTATCTGGTATCCTGCAGAGCCAGAGGCCAGAAGTGTCCCTGGCGTACTTCCCACAGCCAAACTAGTATTAATCGTATACGATCCGGGGTTAATCGGATTAGAATAAACAATATTACCTGAGATAATCTGGCTGACGATCTCAGCGAGCATCGTTCCCCCTGCGGGAGTGTAAGAATAATTTGGGGCAAAGGTTATGCTATTAATTGCCTGGTGCAGCTTTGTTCCGGATTCCGGAGAATTAAGTACAAGGTCGTATGGTTGAGCTAAGGTCGTCAGAAAGACAACACTACATGTGAACAGAAGATATATTCGTTTCATGGGTTATCAGTTTTGATACTATTCGACATCACAGCACAAATACTTACTCTTTTAGAATTTTCCATTCAGTTGAAGTTCCGTCAAAAATGATTCGCATGAAATAAACTCCGGGAAAATATCCGGAAAGGTTAATTTCACCTTCACTTCCTTCAATCTGCGTTTCATCAATAATCTGACCTCCTGTGTTAAAAATAATCACACGAGTTGCTTCAGCGCCAACTTCAGACATGCTGATTCTTACTACGCCTTTGGTAGGATTTGGGAAAACTTTAATGGTATGACCAGATATCTCCTTGCTCAGGACTTGCTCCTTAAAGTTATTCAGGTCAGAAGTCAGTGTTCCGCCTGATTTAAGTTGCACTATTTCAGATTCACGCAGGATTCTGTTGCCACTCTGATCATAAAAGAAGCTATAACTCCTTAATGTGTCCGGCGGGGAAGAAAGCCCCCTGAGGCAGGTAAACACTGTCAGGAAGAATATGGCAATATGTCGTTTCATTTTCCTAAATTTTAAGGTTACCTTGATTCGAGCATTTCAATTCTTTTCCTGAGTGCTTCAAGCTCTTTCCGCTGTTCCTGAATAGCCTGAATCATGACAGGAATAAGTCCGATATAATCAATTCCAAGATTCCCGTCTTGCAAGGTGTAAACCAGATCAGGGAAGACTTCTTTCAACTCCTGGGCAACAAAACCATACTTCCTCTTTGTGAATACCTCACTATCAGGGTCATATAAATATCTGACACTGGAGCTGTCTGCTGACGTAATTTCTTGCTGCCGAAGGTAATATGTTGATGGCTTTAAAAGGTTAATTCTGTCATACGCTTCCGATGCGTTTAATAATACTATTCTATCCTTGAACTTCTGGTCTGAGCTGCGCACAGTTAGGGTATTAGTGGACATTAATCCGGTAATATATACATCTCCGTTGAAATACCCTGCATATTTACCCGATATCGCTACATCCCCGGTGGTTGTGCCATAGATTGCAGTTCCGTTATTGGATCCAATTAAATACCCATAGACACCGTAATTAAACCCACCTAATACATTACCAGCAAGGCCATATACTCCGTATGCACGGCCATTTGAAATTGGGGAATTGCTCCAAACCCCTCCCCGAACACCATAGAGGAAGTTGGCGGACCCCGTTTCCGCCTGACCTACAATTCCATAGATATGATTTGAACTACCTGTACCAGTGGCGATAACACTCTTTTGAGTGCTTCCCGAACTTGACCTGTTCCCAGAGTAAAGAAAAACATCACTGGAAGATTCTCCAGGCCCGTTGTAAACAAACTTCGAAGCCGGGGTACTTGTGGTATACTTTATCCCAACGCTACCGTTGTCAAAAACCTTGATCTGTCCATTCAGCCCTGTCGCAGAGCATATAATCAGGACTAAGACAATTACTGAAACATGTTTCGCATTTGTTTTCATAGTAACTTCAGATTTTGTTAAAGAACCATTTTACCGTACGTGTCAGAAAACACAATCTTGTGACACGGGAACTCCGTTGAGTTATCAACAAGTTATCAACAATCGCGCCGGCCTGAACATTCTACTGATCTTCAGTGAGATGGTTAGATTGCCGTGACCTCATCAGGAGTACTTTTAAAATATCAGATAATACTGAAGACATTAAGATTAATACTAAAATAAATGTGTATTGGAGCTTGTAAAAATGAATCGTATCTATACTAAGTGATGCCCTCGCGATGCGCTGGAATTATCTATTGATTATCTGGAAGGAAAAATTAATTTTAAATCGGCAAGGGAATTCAGGATGTCTCAAAACTTCCTGCAAAAAAACAGGTGTTTATGGTTATTGATACCTTGATCCAGGACTTTAAACCCGCAAAACTTATGCAATAACTCATTAAAAGTAAACGGTATGATTCAGGAGAATTTTGTAATAATAGATAGCAAAGGGCGTAAAATAGCCGTGCAGGTTCCTATAAAAGTGTATGAAAAACTTGTGGCTGATTCCGAAGAATTGGATGAGATCAGGGAGTATCGTAAGGCGAAGGCACATAAAGGCGATGCCATACCATTTGAGCAGGCTTTTAAGGAAATTGAGGATGCCATAAAATGATTTACACTGTTTTGATTGACCGTTACTTTATTAGCCCCATAATTCATCAGACAGAATTATAGACAGAAATCTGTAATTTGGGCTTGTCTTGTCAAAATCGAATAGGATCATTTTCAAAATTCAACTTATAAAAACTTAGTAAAGCAACAATAGCATCTGACCTCTTTAAGATTGGCTGACTGAAAATTCC
>JAKPKE010000178.1 GCA_029553855.1 Bacillota bacterium
TGTTGAAAAGTACGTAAAGCCGGCATGGACGCCGGCTTAGGTGCCACGGGTCAAGGATGGCCCATTGGCACCGTTAGTACTTTGCCAAAGGCGAGCAGTAGCCCTGTCAAAATCATAACCCGTGTGCATCGATATACTATGTAATTCTCCCCAAGAGAATCAACAAACTTGAGGGCTATTGCGTCGCATTATTCTCCTATTGCGTCAATGGGAAACAGCATTTCAGAGTTGGACACAGACTGAAGATTGCTGTGTAATCTTTAATATAACCGTAATCAAAATATGAATAATAAAGGAGATGAATATATTGAGGAGAGACGGCAGAAATGGATGGATAATGCTTCTAATGGTAATATGCGGATTGGTCATTGGGGGATTTTTGGGCGAATTGATAGGCAATTACCTGCCGATACTTAAGTATGGATATAAACTGGGTGTTTCTGCCCATGAATGGAATTTCCACGTTCTTAGACTCACTTTTGGCTTGGAGTTCAACATAAATATGTTTAGTGTATTGGGAATTATAATTGCTATTTATGCATACAGG
Source organism: Bacillota bacterium (assembly GCA_029553855.1). Taxonomy (GTDB): domain Bacteria; phylum Bacillota; class Clostridia; order Lutisporales; family Lutisporaceae; genus BRH-c25. The sequence goes on from JAKPKE010000178.1 coordinate 548, forward strand.
AAGCTTTAGATTTAGAATAGTCACGGGAGAGCCTTATGAGAATAATATTGGCTTCTAACTCGCCAAGGCGAAAAGAACTTTTATCACAAATCGGAACAGTATTTGAAGTAATACCGTCAAAGTTTGAAGAAAGCAAAGTAGATCTGCCGGTTTTAAAAATGGTTGAATATTTTGCTTATAGGAAGGCTAAGGATGTGGCTTCCCTGGTGCGCGATGACGCCTTGGTAATAGGAGCAGACACAATTGTCTTTCTTGATGAAATTATGGGTAAGCCAAGGAACAGGGAAGATGCTTCAAATATGCTGAAGAAGCTTAGCGGGAAGCGGCATATTGTGGCAACGGGCCTTAGCGTTATCAATACTGCAACAGGAGAAAGTCTGACCGGTCATGAAAGCACAGCAGTAAAAATGAAAAAGCTGAGCAGCGACGAAATAACAGCTTACATAAATACGGGTGAGCCCTCCGATAAAGCAGGAGCCTATGCAATACAGGGGAAGGGTTCGTTATTCATAGAAGGAATAGAAGGAGATTATTTTAATATTGTAGGGCTTCCGTTGTTTCGGCTAAGGATGATGCTGGAGCATTTCGGAGTGAAGCTCATTTAGAATTATTATCGGGAGCGCATTCATATGAAGACACAGGAAGAACATGCCACAATTAAAGATCTTCCCGAAATCGAAAGACCGAGAGAGCGCCTTGAAAGGTACGGGGCTTCAGCACTTTCCAATACAGAGCTCTTAGCTATACTGCTTAGAACCGGGACTAAAAATGAAAGTGCAATTTCATTGGCCCATAGACTTTTGATGCAGGGGCAGGGTTTAAGATACCTGATTGATAGTGACATGGCGCAGCTAAGCTGCATCAATGGAATTGGACAAGCCAAGGCTTCACAGATCAAGGCAGCCATTGAGCTGGGCAAACGGTTGGCTGCTTACGAGCCTGGAGTGGAGAGACCTATTAAATGTCCTCAGGATGTTTCAGATTTACTTATGGGGGAAATGAGATATCTTAAGAAGGAACATATGAAGATAGTGCTTCTGAACATTAAATGCAATGTCATATCAGTGGAGGATATTTCAGTGGGCAGCTTAAATGCCTCAATAGTGCATCCGAGGGAGGTTTTTAATCCTGCAATAAGAAAATCAAGCGCCAGTATTATTATGGTGCATAATCACCCCAGCGGTGACCCGACTCCAAGCAGCGAAGATACAGCAATAACCGCAAGAATTAATGAAGCCGGAAAGCTTATTGGCATCGAATTGGTCGATCATATTATTATTGGAGACGGCAGGTATATCAGTATGAAAGAAAGGGGACTGTTCTGAAACACATTGCCTGTATTAACATAAAAATGCAAATAATATTAATGCAGTGAATAACTTGTTTTCTACTTGTAAATCATATTAAGGATTATTGAGATAATTTTTCAATCGGCATGTGCGCTTTATTAAGGAGGACATCTTTATAATGGGGCTGTTTAGTTTTTTGTCAAAGGATATCGGTATAGATCTGGGTACCGCAAATACCTTGGTATATGTGAAAGGGAAGGGGATTATTGTAAGGGAACCTTCAGTCGTGGCAATGAAGATAGATACCAATACTATCATGGCTGTAGGTGACGAGGCAAAAAAGATGATTGGAAGGACACCCGGAAACATTGTTGCAATAAGGCCTATGCGAGATGGCGTAATTGCAGATTTCAATGTTACGTACAGGATGATAAAATATTTCATAGGGAAGGCTTATACAAGCTCCATGATAGGTAAGCCAAGGGTTCTGGTCAGTGTTCCTTCCGGCATTACTGAAGTTGAGAAAAGGGCGGTTGAAGAGGCTGCAGTACAAGCCGGTGCACGTATAGCGCGGCTTATTGAAGAACCGATGGCAGCGGCAATAGGAGCCGGGCTTCCTGTTGGTGACCCTACCGGCAGCATGATTGTCAATATGGGAGGGGGCACTGCCGAGATCGCAGTTATTTCCCTGGGCGGAATAGTAACCAGCAAATCAATTAGGGCTGCGGGGGATAAGCAGGATGAGGCAATTGTTCATTATATTAAAAAAATGTATAATCTGGCCATTGGTGAGCGTACCGGGGAGGAAATAAAAATCAATATTGGTTCTGCACATTCCCATGCAGTTGAGGGTTCAATGGATATTAAAGGAAGGGATTTAGTGACAGGTTTGCCCAAAACAATAAATATAAGTTCGGAAGAAGTGCTTGAAGCTCTAAAGGAACCGGTTGCAAACATATTGGACGGGATAAAAAACACCTTGGAGAAGACTCCCCCCGAATTAGCCGCAGATATAATTGACAGGGGGATAATGCTTTCAGGAGGAGGGGCACTTTTGCATGGGTTGGACACATTGGTGGCACAGGAAACTGGAATGCCGGTACAAGTGGCCGAAAATCCGCTTGATTGCGTAGCATCCGGCACTGGAAAAGCTTTGGAAAGATTTGACGATATAAGTAAATCCTATTCGATAAGATATTATAAGTAGTGTATTTGTGAGGTAATCTAACATGAGGATTAGAAATAAACTTCTAATTTCTTTAGTAATAGTTTCGGTACTGTTAATAGTATTGATTTCTTTTACTTCTCAAGGCAGGACAAGACCCGGCATTGTTGAAGAACTTTTCGGGAGGATGATAACTCCGGTGCAGGGGGCATTTTATTCTTCCGGAGAATTCTTTAGGAATACCTTTAAGAACTTATATGATTTGAGAAACCTCAAGGCAGAAAACGATGCCCTGAAGGAAGAAGTTGAGAAGCTTAAGCAGCAAAACAGGCAGCTTATTCAAATGGCCTTGGAAAACAGCAGATTGCGCAATCTTCTGGATTTCAAGGATACCAATTTGCAGTTTAAGTATATTGGCGCCAGCGTAACGGGGAGAGATCCGGGGAATTGGTATGATGTATATACTATCAACAAGGGATCAAAGGACGGAGTTGAAGTTAATGATGCAGTGATAGTCAGTTATGGCTATCTGGTGGGAAAGGTAATCGAGGCTGGTGACAGTTATTCCAAGGTTATGGCTATAATCGATGAAAGAAGCTCAGTAAGCATAATTGTAAACAGAACAAGAGATATGGGTATCGTATCCGGCAATCCGGATTCCGATGTTATAGCAATAATGGAGCTTGAGGCGGACATAGTAAAGGGCGATGATATAATAACTTCGGAATACAGTACACTGCCAAAGGGTTTGTATATTGGAAAGGTGAAGAGTGTCGAGAAACAGGAGAGAAAACTGCAGAAGACTGTAGTCATAGAACCTTCCGTTGATTTTAAAAGGTTGGAAGAAGTGTTTGTAATTAAACCTATTGAATAAAGTGATTTTCAACACCTGAGCAACCGGAAGTTTGATGTGCTGAAAATTGCAGGTATGGGGGGTAGCTTGTGAGGTTAGTGGTAATTTGTGCGTTGGCTGTTGTAAATCTTATACTTGAGTCAACGTTGTTTCAATACACACGCATATATGGAATCAAACCTGATTTTTCAATTATGATTATTGTTGCATATGCCATTATGAGAGGGAGTTCCTACGGAGCCTTTATCGGCCTTGGATCAGGGTTATTGATAGATATAATGTATGGGAGGGTTATTGGCGTTAATGCAATCTCTTATATGATAACAGGATATATTATTGGACAGGCTCACGAAAATATTTTTAAGGATAGTTACATACCCCCGTTAATTTTTAATTTTGCTGCAATTTTCATTTCCCAGCACAGCTTTGTTTTGTTCTCTTATTTCTCAAACAACTTCTCAAGTGCGGGAGTCCCATATGTGAGCATGCTTTTGAAGGTAATACTGCCCCAGGCATTATACAATTCTGTAGTCGGTTTGTTGGTATATAGGCTGATATATAAGCTGGACAGATTTCCTTTTATGGACAAAAGGATATATTAGTTAGATACGAGATACGAGATACGCGATACGGGGTTACGGGGTTACAGGGTTACAGTAGCGATGAACATACTGGTATTTACAGAAGACACGGCAGGTGATTATATGTTTAAGAAATTTTTCAAGGATAGGCTTGATATTATCAGGATAGTTGTAATCTTGATTTTTTTGGTTATGGGATTTAGACTGGCGGATTTGCAGCTGGTAAAAGGAGAGTATTACTGGAAGAAATCAGAAACCCTGAGGATGAGGAATATTTCGGTTACTGCACCAAGGGGACCTATTGTAGACAAATTCGGACGACTCATTGCCGGGAACAAGCAGAGCTATTCCGTGAACATAATGAAAACAGAAGTACCTCAGAATACATTAAATGATATCGCACTATCTGTAATTAATATAATAGAAAAAAATGGAGATAGTTATAAGGATGAAATACCTATACTGATAAACCCTATCAGATTTACCTATCAGGATGAGGAGATCAACTGGAAGAAGAAATATAACATTCCTGAAAATGCGGCTGCCCGGGAGGCTTTCGCAAAACTCAGGCTGGATTATGATATTCCTTCAGATACAGCTAATCTGGAAGCTTATGAGATTCTTAGGGATGATAATAATGTGGAGCTGCCTTTTAATATTGATGAGTTTCAGTACGACTACAGGAAATCTGAGATGAAATGGAGGCAAAGCAATGGTTTTGATGCTGAAATAACACCAGAGAAGATATTTGAAGCACTTTGCACCAAATACAAGATACCCAGAGATGTATATAGTGATGAAAAGGCAAAAAAGATACTGGCAGTAAAGTACCTGGTGGGTCAGAACAAGTATAAGGCTTACGAACCTGTCGAAATAGCTGCAAATGTAAAGAAGGAAACAAGAGCAGAAATCGAAGAAAGCAGAATTTTCCTTCCAGGCGTGGAAATAATCCAGAAGCCTATCAGATCCTATGCAGGGAACGAATTTGCCAGCCACATTATTGGTTACATGGGCAGGATTGGAAGTGAATTGGAGGAACTCTCAAAACAGGGATACACCCCACAGGACCTGATTGGAAAATCCGGTATAGAGAGTTCCATGGAAAAATACTTGAAGGGTACGAGCGGTTCGAAACAGATTGAGGTGGATGTTTATGGGACCCCGATTAATACGATTAAAGAAGTTGATCCGATTCCTGGAGACACCGTTTTTCTAACGATTGACTCCAAGCTCCAGAAAATTGCGGAGGATTCCCTTTCAAAAACCATGGAGGAGATCAGAAATGGCATAGGGAAGAGCAGGCAGTATGTTAATGCAACCTCTGGCGCTGCGGTAGCAATAGACGTAAATACCGGGAAAATACTTGCCTTAGCAAGCGAACCCAATTATGATCCCAATCTTTTTGCTGCGGGGATCAGTAATGAGAACTGGAAGATGCTGCAGCCGGAAAGCAAAGATGTATATGCAGCAAAGCCCCTTATAAATAATGCAATTTCTGCGACGCTTCCTCCGGGTTCGACTATGAAGATGATAAGTGCCGTTGCCGGTTTGGAAAGCGGAGCGATTACCACTAAGGAAACGATATATGACAAAGGTCCTTATACTGCGATACCCGGCATATCTCCTTCCTGTTCAATATGGAAGTCCTACGGCACTTCCCATGGATATCAAAATGTCACATTGGCGATAAAGAATTCATGCAACTACTTTTTCTTTGAGGTTGGCAGAAGAATAGGAGGAGAGACCTTTGAAAAGTATGCTATGAAATTCGGTTTTGGGGAGAAGACGGGAATAGAGCTGCCGTCAGAGTACAAGGGTAGTGTGGAAGGTCCTGAGCATAAAAAGAATCAATATAAAAGATATCTGGAAAACTATCTGATTAATAACCTGAAAATCAAAGACCGAAAAATATGCGATGAGATAAAGGGATATATAGATGACAATCCCGGCACAAGACAGATTAGGGCAAGACTTAAAGAACTTGATATCACAGATTCCAAAGCGGTGGAAAAGGTTTTAAAATATATAAGTGAAAGTAAATACCAACCAGGTAACGTATTAAACGCAACAATAGGCCAAGGGCTGAACGATGTTACTCCCATTCAGCTTACCAATGCACTTGCTGCAATATTAAATGGAGGCACAAGGTATAGGCCATACCTTGTGGATAAAGTAATAGGCTATGACGGTACGGTTAAGCTGTCCAAACAGCCGGAAGTAGTGGATAAGATAGAGATTTCAGCGGCTAATCTTGAGGCAATAAAAAAGGGAATGTATGCAGTTACCAATGAAATAGGAGGAACAGCAAGAAGTGCCTTTGTCGGCAGCAAGGTTGTTATTTCCGGCAAGACGGGTACCGCGGAAGCGGGAAAAGGTTACGACGCCCACGCTTGGTTTGTGGCTTTTGCACCTTACGAAAAACCCGAAATTGCAGTTGGAGTTCTTATATTCCAAGGTGGCCATGGGAACTACCCCGCACCGATAGCCAGGGCAATAATAGAAGGATATCTTGCGGCCGAGGCGCCAAATGACAATAAGTATGCAGATAATGACATAATACCATAAAAAATGCATCTCACGACACAATTTTTTTCGCCAGGGAACCTTTTTGCCAAAGCAGGGATACTTTTTTCCCCGAAAAAGAAGGATTTATGGTATATATGCAGAAATTTATACTAATCTGACTAAAAGCCTCGGGGGGTTATTTTTATGACCGAAAATGCCGTTATTTTTAAGGGAACAAAAGAAGGATTGTTTGTTATACTAAAGGAAGAGATGGATTTGGACACGATAAAGTCCAACTTGGGCAAGAAAATCAAGCCATCCAAACGTTTCTTCGAAGGCGCAAAGATAGTGAATTTCAAGGGGAAGAATCTGACTCAGGAAGAGTTTGATGAGCTTAAGGAAGTTATGGAACAGGAATATGGCATGACGGTAATTGGAAGCAATAATGATAGGAATTTTGATATTAAAGATGTACATTATGGAAGGAAACAGTCAGAAATAATAGAGCAGCTTCCTTCTGAAAATGTGCATACCGGTGAGGCATTGATAATCAGGGCAACAATCAGGTCGGGACAGCTGATTCAATATGACGGAGATGTAATAGTCATCGGAGATGTGAATCCCGGGGCCCATATAAAGGCAACAGGATCGGTAATAATAATGGGAAATGTAAGGGGTATTATTCAGGCAGGCGCTAATGGCGATTACAGCGCATTTATCGTTGCACATAAAATGCAGCCTGCACAGCTCAGGATAGGGGATATTATAACAAGATCACCTGACAGGCTGGGGGATATGGATAACCCTGAGATTGCCATGGTAAATCAAGGAATGATAGTTGTAGAGCCTTATTTGAAGAAATAAGCAAGGATTGACAGGTATAATAAATAATGGAGGTAGTATAATGGGCGAAGTAATTGTTGTTACATCGGGAAAAGGCGGAGTTGGGAAAACAACTACTGCAGCAAATATGGGCACCGGTTTGGCACTTAAGGGAAAGAGCGTTGTTTTGGTTGATGCTGATATAGGACTTAGAAATCTGGATGTCGTAATGGGCTTGGAAAATAGAATTGTCTATGATCTTGTGGATGTTGTAGAGGGTGTTTGCAGACTTAGGCAGGCACTTATTAAAGATAAAAGATATCCAAATCTGTACCTGCTTCCGGCAGCACAGACAAAAGACAAAAATGCCGTTAATCCTGAACAGATGCAGAAGCTTACCGGAGACCTTACGGAAGAGTTTGATTATGTTATTTTGGATTGCCCGGCTGGTATAGAACAAGGCTTCAAAAATGCAATAGCAGGTGCAAACAAGGCTATTGTAGTTACTACCCCAGAGGTGTCTGCTGTCAGAGATGCGGATAGGATAATAGGACTTTTGGAGTCGAGCGGATTAAGAAATCCAATGCTGATTATCAACAGGATTAAGATGGAGATGGTCAAACGGGGAGATATGATGAATATAGACGATATGATTGATATTCTCGCCATTGATCTCTTAGGAGTAGTTCCCGATGATGACTTGATTGTTGTTTCCACCAACAAAGGAGAGCCTGTTATTGCATTGGAACAATCCTTGGCGGGACAAGCCTATAGGAACATTGTAAGGAGATTGACGGGGGAAGATGTTCCCTTTATGAATCTTCAATCCGAAGATGGTTTTTTTGCAAAAGTGGCAAAGCTTTTTGGGCTAAACAAAAAAAGGTAATAAGAGGAGGTGTTGGTTATGGACTTTTTTAAATTATTTGGCAGGAGCGGAAGCAGCAAAGATATAGCCAAGGAAAGACTAAAGTTGGTACTGATCCATGACAGGGCAAATGTATCTCCTCAATTTCTTGAAATGATAAAGGGAGAATTGATTAAAGTAATATCTGATTATATGGAAATTGACGAGGCAGGTTTGGAAGTCAAGCTTACCAGGACAAAAAGAGAAATTGATGATTCGACGGTGCCTGCATTGGTTGCAAATATACCCATTAAAAGAATGAAAGATAAAGGGAAGTTCTGACGAACTTCCTTTTTTTGATACAGGTAAAAGTACGTATTATTGAGCAGCCAATGTATAGTCACGCATGCGTATACAAAAATTGATGATACTAATTCACTTCGCCAAGAAAAACCGGACGCTTCCAATGGGCCGTCCTTGGCCCGTGGAAGCTTGCTCAGCCTCCATGCTTCGCACGCGGTTGTTTCTAAGGCTTAGCTCATAAGTATCATAGACAATTTATGTATAATGATGCTTTGCCTATACACAGGCTGCTTTAACACGTTTGCACTTATTTGCAGAATGGCACGAATGTGCGCTTAATTATGTTTTACCTATAAATCAATATATGCCATTCTGTTTTTATATGGATTTATTCTATTCTCACTGTCTGGTTTTTTGTTTTTTTGGACATAAATCTTCCTTGTCATTAATATATATAAACATGCGGGTACTATGGGGGAGAGAGCAATGAACAACAATAACTTTGAAAACATTCCCAGGCCAAAATATATCAGCATATATAGAAGGCCGGGTAATTTTTTAAGACCTGGAAGGCATGGTGAAAGGAGCTTTTTTGACAGGCTCCTGATGCAGACATTTATATCCCTCGTTACTATTGCAATCGTATTGTTAATAAATAAAATCAACATAAGTTTTACCAACGCAATTTCAGATGGAATAAAAGCGACTATAAACTGGAATATGGATATTTCAAAAGCATTTTTTACTTTTAAGGGCATTGGCGATATAATACCGGAGGCAAAGGGGAACACCGGGATTGCAGAAACCGGGATGGAAAGCTCCAAGGACGGTCCAGGCTTTATAATGCCTGTGGAAGGGGAAATAACTTCAGAATATGGCGAAAGAATCCATCCGGTATTTAAAACAATCAGAATACATAACGGAATAGATATTGATGCAGAAATCGGCACTACTATTAAATCCTCTGCAGACGGCAAAGTGATTAAAGTGGGAGAGGATGGAATAAACGGGAAGTATGTAAGGGTAAAAAGCGGAAAATACGAGGCAATTTATGCGCATTGCTACAAGATAAACGTTAGGGAGGGACAAAATGTGAAGCAAGGAGAAATACTGGGTGAAACTGGGGATACCGGAATTGTTTCCGGACCGCATTTACACTTTGAGATACAGGATAATGGGAAGCCGGTAAGCCCTATGGAGGTGCTGATAAAAAACTAAACCGGATAAATAATATGAATGCATTATAATGCGGGGGTTATACTGTGAGGATAAAACTGAATGCGTTTTTTATCCTTTTTTTATTTGCAAGCTATTTTGCAGGTTGGCTGCATCAGTCAATAGTATTGTTTACCAGTGTGATCCTCCATGAATTAGGACATGTTATGGCTGCAAAAAAACTAGGGATTAAGGTGATAGAGGTTGAACTTATGCCTTACGGGGGAGTAGTAAGGATGGAGGAGTTGTCAAAGCTCGGAGGTACTTCAGAAGCAGTGGTATCAGCTGCCGGACCCGCCGCAAGCCTGGTATTGGCATTAGCAGGCAGTCTCCTTCGGGGCTATGGAAAGGTATTTGACTTAGCCTTAAGATATAACCTTATTATCTGCATTTTTAATCTTCTGCCGATAATTCCGTTGGACGGGGGCAAGATTGCCAGAAACCTCTTGAATTTTTTTATGGGCTACAGACAATCAACAAGGATCTTAACACTGGCAGGTAAGGCAGCAGCTCTTTTACTTCTGATATATAATATTTACACTCTTGCAATTGGGGGAAGAAGTGCAGCCCTTATTATTGCAGCAGTTTTTATTTATATTGGGGCTGTGAAAGAGGAGAAGCTCAGCTCTTACTTTTGCTTATTTACGGGAAATAACAGCAAGAATGCGCTAATATATAGGAATCACATAAAAAAAAGGTTCATAAAGGTGCGTGCTGATATGCAAATAAAAATGGTAATAAACAACTTCAGTCCTGTTACATTATGCTATGTGCAGGTATTGGATGCCGATGGTAAGACAAGGCAAATACTGAGTGAGGACGATATTATGGAAGGACTTTTAAAATATGGCTATGATGGAAAGATCGGACAAATCATAAATATTGAGTAGAATTTTATGCTTCATTTGTGTAATAATATAAATATGATTCGAGATTTCGGGATTATACATTGCAGCGCTCCCGTGCAGCAACCCGTAAAAGGAGATTTCTAAGTGTAACTATAGAAAGCAAAAAGCAACGTGTTTTCCACTAAGAAATTTCATGAACTTTTACTACATTGCAGCACTCCCGTGCAGCAACCCGTAAAAGGAAATTTCTAAGTGCAAAACACTTGTTAGGAGAACATATGAAATACGAGGATACAAAAGAGTTTATATATGAGGAGCTGCTTCCCAGGGTTGAGAAGCCCGGAAGGTATATTGGCACGGAATTGAACACCATACACAAGGATATTGGCAGTGTGGATATAAGATTTGCCTTTTGCTTTCCCGACGTTTATGAGGTGGGAATGTCACACCTTGGAATGAAAATATTGTACCATCTTCTGAATGATCAGCCGGATATATTCTGCGAGAGAGTTTTTGCTCCATGGCCTGATATGGAAAGAGAAATGAGGAAGAATGGCATCAAACTTTTCGGCCTGGAGAGCAGGGACTATATTGATAGTTTTGACTTTGTGGGCTTTACGCTTCAGTATGAGATGAGCTATACAAATATTGTAAATATGCTGGATTTAGCAGGAATACCCATAAGATCCGGGGAAAGAAATGAAAATCATCCCTTCATTATTGCAGGGGGCCCATGCGCCTTTAATCCGGAACCTTTATACGATATAGTGGATTTCTTCATGCTCGGGGAAGGTGAGGAGCAGCTGATTGAGACTATGGAAGCGTATAGAAAATGGAAAAGCTCAGGGGGTACCAGGGACGAATTTCTTAATATGGCAGCAGAGATCAGAGGAATATATGTTCCAAAGTTTTATGATGTAGAATATAATGAAGATGCATCAATAAGGTCAATTAAGCCTATGAGAGAAGGTATTCCCGGGAAAATAAAGAAAAGAGTAATAAAGGATCTGAAAGGATCATATTTCCCGGACAAAATTGTGGTGCCTTTTATTGATATAGTACATGACAGAATTATGTTGGAAATTTTCAGGGGCTGCACAAGAGGCTGCCGCTTCTGTCAGGCCGGAATGATATACAGACCCATAAGAGAGAGGGAAGTTGAGGAGTTAATGGAAATAGCCGATAAGCTTATCAAGAGCTCCGGCTACGAGGAAATTTCATTATCTTCTTTGTCTACCAGCGATTTTTCTAAGCTTCAGGAATTAGTGGAACGCCTGGTTTCCAAATACCAGAGCAGAAGGATAGGACTATCTCTTCCGTCCCTACGAATAGATTCATTTTCACTAAAGTTGGTTCAGGAGGTTCAAAAGGTTCGAAAAAGCGGTCTTACATTCGCGCCTGAGGCAGGTACCCAGAGAATGAGGGATGTAATAAATAAGGGTGTAGATGAGGAAGACCTTATTAACTCAGTGGGTGCGGCATTCGAAACAGGCTATAGCAATGTTAAGCTGTACTTTATGATAGGACTCCCCACAGAGACAATGAAAGACATTCAAGGTATTGCAGATTTGGCATTCAAGGTGGTGGACAGGTATTATCGGGTGCCGAAAGAGAAAAGAGGGAAAGGGCTGAATGTTACCGTAAGTGCGTCCTCCTTTGTTCCCAAGCCCTTTACTCCGTTTCAGTGGGAGCCTCAGGATTCTATTGAAACCCTGATAGAAAAACAAAGATATCTGCGAAAAGCAATAAAGAGAAAACAGATTACCTTTAACTGGCATGAACCTTATGTCAGCTATATGGAGGCAGCATTTGCAAGGGGAGACAGGAGGCTTTGCGATGTGCTGATTGCAGCCTGGAAATTGGGTTGCAAATTTGACGGCTGGGACCAATACTTCAAATTTGATGCCTGGATGCAGGCTTTTAAGGAAGCGGGGGTTGACCCTGACTTTTATACAATAAGGCGAAGGGAAATGGATGAGATTCTTCCATGGGACCATATAGATGTGGGTGTTAACAAAAAGTATTTGAGAAGTGAATACAAAAAGTCCTTAAAGGCCGAACTTACAAGAGATTGCAGGACTGCCTGCACCGGATGCGGAATCAATTTACTGCAGGAAGGCGGCGTATGCAAGTAATGAACATAAGATTAAAGTTTACCAAGGGCAGCGAGGTAAAATACATATCGCACCTGGATCTGATGAGAGTGTTTCAAAGGGCATTAAGGAGGGGGGACATACCCATATCATACAGCAGCGGCTTCAATCCCCATCAGGAGATATCTTTCGGGGCTCCTTTGTCCTTAGGTGTTACAAGTAATGCTGAATATGTAGATTTGAAGCTTGCGGATGCAATGGATATCCAGGAAATTATAAACCGCCTGAACAGTTCACTTCCGGAGGGAATAAGGATACTTAGGGGGATAAAACTGGGGGACAGTCCAAAGAGTGCAATGTCAATAGTTACCCATGCCAAGTATCGGATAACTATGGATATTGAAAATGCGGCGCCTGAAATGGTACAAAAAAGCATTGAAACTTTTATTGCCCGGGAAAGTATCATTATTATGAAAGAACAGCCCAAAAAGGGGTTTACGCTGAAAGAGACTGAAATAAGGCCTATGATAATAAGCATGAATCTAATTGAATCGGGAAAAAACAAATGTGTAATCGAATGCCTTCTTTTAAGCGGGAGCAGAGGGAACCTTAAACCGGAGCTGCTAATGAAAGCTTTTAAGGAGTATACCGGCTATAATATTGGGAAAATAAGGATAAACAGAGAAGAAGTATATGCCGAGAAAAAAGGCAGGCTCGTTGATTTATTTGAAGTGCAGAGGGGTACGTTTTGATGAAGGAGATAATCATAGACGTCGGTTCAAGGCAGACCAGGGTTGCCTTGCTTGAAAACAGGGAATTGACCGAAATATATATTGAAAGGCAGAACAACGAAAGAATAATAGGCAATATATATAAGGGGAGAGTAGAAAACGTGCTCCCCGGAATGCAGGCTGCCTTTATTGATATAGGTTTGGACAAGAATGCATTTTTATATGTAAAGGATGCACTTCCAAATACCTATTTTGATGAGGACGATGAATATATTAGTCCTTCACAATACAAGGATTATCAGATTGATGAGATTCTAAAGGCTGATCAGGAAATAATGGTACAGATCATAAAGGAGCCTATAGATTCCAAGGGTGCCAGAGTGACTACGCACATTACAATTCCGGGAAGGTTCATAGTACTGATGCCTACTGTTGAATACATAGGGATTTCCAGGCGCATTGAAAATGACGAGACCAGGGATAAGCTGAAAAAGATGGCAGAAGAGCTGAAACCAAAAGGAATGGGGCTTATAATAAGAACTGCGGCGGAAGACTGTACCGCAGAGGATATAAACAATGATATTCATTTCCTGTTGAAGCTATGGGATAATATAAAGCAAAAGCAAAAAAACGGGACTTCCCCAAGGCTGGTGCATAAAGATATTAACATAATATATAGGACCGTCAGGGATATGTTTACCAGGGATATAGACAAATTACTCATAAATAACAAGGAACATTATGAAAAGATAAGAGAGCTTGCAGCTATTATTTCGTCCCACTTTAAGAATAAAGTTGAATACTACAATAAAAATTATGATATATTCGAATTCTACCAGGTAGAATCCCAGGTAAACAGGATAATCAACCGAAAGGTCTGGTTGAAATGCGGAGGATACATTGTCATAGACCAAACTGAAGCACTTACATCCATAGATGTAAATACCGGCAAATTTGTCGGCACGGTTGATTTGAGAGATACTGTGCTCAAAACTAATATGGAGGCAGCAAAGGAGATAGCGAAACAGCTGAGGTTAAGGGATATCGGCGGTATTATAATAATTGATTTTATAGATATGCACGATTCCGAGCATGAAAATGTAGTTCTCGAAGTACTTAGGAATGCATTAAGGAAAGACAGGACAAGAACCAATGTAATGGGAATTACTCAGTTGGGACTTGTCGAAATGACCAGGAAAAAGGTAAGACAGCGTATTGAAAATGTGTTATTGGCACCTTGCCCATATTGTAAAGGAGAGGGGAGGATACTGTCCAGCGAAACGATTGTTAAAAAAATCGAGAATGAAGTAAACAACCTATTTTTCAGCACCGGTGCAATGGCAGCTTTTCTCGAGATTCACCCGGATGTGGAAGAGCTGATAAACTATTATATAGCTGAAGACATAATTGAGATAGGTAAAAATTATATGAAGCCTGTATTTATTAAAACCTCAACTGAGCTGCATAGGGAAGGCTATTCCCTGAAAGGTATCGGTTTGCCCGAGATAACGGAGCTTCGCAATAAAGGCTGTCGGGAGATATAATCTGGGCTAACCGTCTGACATAACATTTGAATTAATGTCTTTGTCTCATTCTCCGCTCATTGAACCAAAAGGGGGTGTAATATTGGGTAAAGAATACTTAGACCGCATTAATTTTCTAAAGGAAAGGGTTGTCAATGTAAGGCCGGAAATGGATCTGGAAAACGCCAGGATACTTACAAAGAGTTTTATGGAGACGGCAGGAGAACCTCTGGCTATACAGAAGGCCAAAGCATTTCGCAGGCAGTGCGAAGAAAAAACGGTTAAAATTTGGGACAGGGAATTGATTGTAGGCTGTTCAGGGAGCAAAATGCGCGGGGGAATTTTGTGCGCAGATACCTGCTGGTCGATTCTGGATGACGAAATAGATACTATAAGCACAAGGAAATATGACCCATTTTATTTGACTTCCGAGGACAGAGAAATTTTTGAGGAAGAAATCAAGCCCTTTTGGAAAGGGCGTTCCAGCTACGAGGCGTGGCTTAAACAGATTCCAAAGGATACAAAAGAGCTAAGGGATAATGGAGTTGTATATATTAACCGCAAGGCTGTCCGAGGCTGGGGAGAAACAACCGCCGGATATCGCCGGATTATTGAAGAAGGTATTGCAGGTATACGCAAGGGTATCGAAAAAAGAAAAGCCAAACTGGACCTTACAGCGCCGGGTGATTATGAAAAGGATTGCTATTTGGAAGCAATGCTGATATCGGCAGAAGGAATTGAAATATTGGCCGGGCGATATGCTAAAGAAGCTGAAAGGCTGGCCTTGCTTGAGAAAGATGTTGCCAGGATGAAAGAACTGGCAGAAATCGCTCAAACCTGCCGTCACGTGCCTAAGCATCCGGCACGGACTTTCAGGGAGGCGCTTCAATCACTCTATCTTTATCAGATTTGCATATTCATGGAACAGAATGCAGCCAGCTACAATCCCGGAAGAATGGATCAATACCTGTATCCGTATTATAAAAGGGATCTGGAAGAGGGCAGGATTACAGAGGATCAAGCCCAAGAACTGCTGGATTGTCTGTGGGTCAAGTTCAGTGAACCGTGCCTGTTTCAGGATGCTGTGACTGCGGAATTTGCAGCGGGTTATCCCATGTTTCAGAATGTATGTGTCGGCGGAGTAGATACTACAGGGAGAGATGCTGTAAACGACTTGTCATATATGATTCTGCAGGCGACGATGGATGTGCGTCTGTATCAGCCGTCGCTATCCGTAAGATACAGCCTGTCAAAAAATCCGAACACATTTTTACGGAAGGTTATTGAGCTAATCAGGCTGGGCACCGGATTTCCGGCATTTCATAATGATGATGTCGGCATACGGATGATTATGAATAAAGGTATCCCGCTAAAGGAAGCCTATGACTGGAATCCATGCGGCTGTGTGGAAACAAACCTGGAAGGCCGCTTGCGCCATTATACGGCATTGGCTGATATCAATCTGGGAAGCATCATAGAGTTTGCAATGCTTGACGGTAAAAACAGAAAGAGCGGAGAATACATCTCCGAGCGTACCGGTAATCCCGCAGTATTTAAAACTTACGGCGAATTTGAGAATGCAGTCAAAAAACAGCTTTCCTACGCAATCCGTGCAGTTGTAAAAGGAAGCCATGTTATTGATGAAATATGTATGGACAGGCCTGTGCCGGCACTATCCCTTTCCTTTAGGGACTGCGTCGAGAATGCTAAGGATTATGCTCATGGAGGGGCAAAATACAATACAGGGAACGGCATCATACTGATTGGAGTAGCCGATCTTATCAACAGTATGGCGGCTGTAAAGAACCTTGTATATGACACCGGGCAGGTGACAATGGAGCAGCTTGTCCGCGCAACAAATGTCAACTTTGAGGGATACGGTGAAATCCATAAATTGTGCAGGGAGGCACCGAAATACGGCAATGACAATAGCGAAACAGATGATATCGCAAGCGAAATATTTACCTATATAGCAGATGAAATAGAGAAATATTACAGTAAATTTGGAAGAATGACCCCGGGTATTCTTCCGGTATCAGGCAATACACCCTTTGGGCTGGAAGTCGGTGCACTGCCTTCCGGACGCCATGCATGGAAACCATTAGCCGATGGAGTAAGCCCCAACGGCGGTACTGATTTTAACGGTCCCGGATCAGTGCTTAAATCAGTTGCCCATATTCCCCATGATCGTTTTGTTCAGGGAACATTATTGAATATGAAAATAGAACCGGCGCTTTTATCAAGTGAAAATGGAATCTCACAAATGATGGCACTGCTTAAGAGTATGTGCAGTCTGGGTGTTTTTCATGTCCAGTTTAACGTTATTGACCAGAAGGTACTGATTGATGCGCAAAAGCATCCGGAACAGTATAAGGGCTTGTTGGTCAGGGTAGCGGGCTATACGGCGTACTTTGTAGAACTGGGCAGGGATGTCCAGGATGAAATCATAGGAAGAACCCTTCAATCGGGAATTGCAGTAGGTTAAGAATATGACGGGAAGAGTATTAACGATTGAAAAAACATCGATTCACGACGGTCAGGGGCTTCGAACCGTAGTATTTTTAAAAGGGTGCTCTATGCGATGCAAATGGTGTTCAACGCCGGAATCCCAGAGCTATCAGATAGAACACGGGTATGGGATGGACATGACCGTTGAAGATGTAGTAAAAGAAGTCTCAAAGGATGAAATATTTTTCTTTCATTCCGGCGGAGGCGTGACTCTAAGCGGTGGTGAAGTATTGGAACAGGCGGATTTTGCAAGGGAAATCCTAAAGGAATGCCTGATAAGGGGAATCCATACAGCCATAGAAACAAACTTTTTTTCCGAATACCAGGAAATTGAAAAACTGCTGCCATATTTAAATGCACTCTATGTGGATATAAAGCTTATGGATGGAGAAGCCCATAGAGCATGGACGGGTGTTTCAAATAAAAAAATTTTGGAAAACATACTCCTGCTGGACCGGTCGTCATATCCCGTAGAGGTGCATGTGCGAGTGCCGGTTATTCCCACTGTCAATATGTCCGAAAAAAATCTTATGTCAACATTGGATTTTTGCAGAAACCTTGGGAAAATACATGATATTGAGCTTTTGCCTTATCACAGACTTGGGATTGATACCTATAAAAAAATTGGGAAAGAATATGAATTGAAAGAAATACAGCCGCCGTCAAAAGAAACGCTGTACAGTTTGGCAGAGTCCATGGCGGCACGCGCAAAAGGATTGAGAATAATAGCAGAAGGAAGAGTTTTCTTGAATTATTGACAAACAATATATGTTGTGATAACATATATTGACGTAGGCGTATCCGCTCGAATCAGGTTTAAAAGTTATCTTACCTGGCATTCGGCGAGACTTATTATGAGGAGGTGTAGCCTAATGTATGCAATAATTAAAACCGGCGGTAAACAATACATGGTAGAAAAGGGCGATGTATTGGCGGTAGAAAGACTTGATGCGGAATCCGGTGATAAGGTTATGTTTGATGAAGTACTTGCCGTAGGGAATGAAGGTGAACTTCAGATCGGGAACCCTGTAGTTGCGGGAGCCAAGGTTGAAGCTACGGTAATTGAGAACGGCAGGGGAAGAAAGGTAATTGTTTTCAAATATAAGCCGAAGAAGGATTATAGAAAGAAACAGGGGCACAGACAGCCATTTACAAAGGTTAGAATCGAAAGCATAAACGCATGATAAAAGTACTGTTATGATTAAAGTAATAATTTTCAAAGCCCGTGAGGGCAAAATAACTGGGTTCAAGGTAACCGGACATTCGGGCTATGATACCCATGGAAAAGATATTGTATGCAGCGCTGTTTCCGCACTTGCTCAGACATCACTTTTAGGGCTGCTGAAGGTTGCGGAGGCGGATGTGGATTATAAAATCAGCGAAGGATATCTTATTTGCAGCCTTAAAGGCCCGGAATCAGGCAGAAAGGACATAATGTGCGGTGCAATACTTGAAACCATGTACGAAGGATTTAAGAGTATAAAAGAAAGCTATGAAAAGCATATCGATATAGTTGAAGAGGAGGTGTAGATATGTTCATGATTAACCTTCAGCTGTTTGCACATAAGAAAGGTGTAGGAAGTTCAAGAAACGGCAGAGATTCGCAGGCACAAAGGCTTGGGACAAAGAGAGGCGATGGACAGCGGGTGCTCGCCGGAAATATAATCGTCAGACAGAGGGGAACAAAAATTCATCCGGGCGTAAATGTAGGGATCGGTAAGGATGACACTTTGTTTGCACTTATTGAGGGCGTTGTTAAATTTGAACGTAAGGGTAGGGACAAAAAGCAGGCAAGCGTGTACCCGGCGCAATAATTGCATAGATTTATTAAAGGTACGGCTACGCTGTACCTTTTTTATCGTATAGGAAAGTATAACTTTCCTATACGATAAAAACCCTTAATTTAAGTGCCCGCGCCAGAATTTTCTCGCACACTCGAAAAAGGCACATGGGCTTCAAATGCGGCGAAGCCGCCTTTGTTATATCACCCATATGGGTACAATAAGATTTTTACTGTCAAAAGCCGACAGCCGGTCGCTGGTACAGAGAACCGCACCGGTGCCCCGGGTCAATGACACTTTATCAATGACTCTGAATACGCGGGTAAGCTGCTTTTGCGGCATTGCAGTCTTTTTGATTTCCATGGGGTACAGCTTGCCGCTGTCCTCCAGCAAAACGTCAATTTCCTTGGTGTCCTTGTCACGGTAATAGTAAATGAATGGCTCCAGCCCGCAATTCTGATAGCTTTTCACGATTTCGGATACCGCAAAATTTTCAAGGATTGCACCACTCATGGCTCCGTTCATCAGCGTTTCGCTGTCGCTCCATTTAGTCAGGTAAGCCACAAGCCCTGTGTCGTAGAAATACAGCTTGGGCTTTGTCACCATTCGTTTGAGCATATTGTTTGAGTAAGGATGCAGATAAAAAATAATACCCAGCCGCTCCAAAATTCCAAGCCAGTTCTTCGCAGATACCTGATCAATCCCGGCTTCATCCGCTATGGTTTTGTAGTTGAGCATTTGACCGGACAGAGCTGCGGAAGCTGTAATAAAGTTCATAAATTTCAGAGAATCAATGGTACCGGAAATCTCTTTAACGTCACGATCGATATATGTGCTGACATAGCTTGAGTACACAATCCGATGGTCACTATGCTGTCCGCTGGCCAACGCCGGCATCCCGCCTCTCCAGATTCGCTCATAGATGGCGGGGGTGTCAATGGCTTTGCGTTCCCTGATTCGTTGGGAAAGCCTCTCAAAATCCAGTTCAAAGGGTTCGGTCACTGCACCGCAAATCTCAGCTTGGGACATGGGGGACATATGCAGAAGACAGACCCGGCCTGCCAGAGACTCCTGTACCCCGTGCATCAGCTTAAACACCTGTGAGCCCGTGAGCCAAAAATCTCCGGGTCGGTGGTTTTGATCTATATGGATTTTAATATAGGGAAAAAGCTCCGGGGCATATTGTACCTCGTCAATAAAAACGGGGGGCTTGTGGATTTGAAGAAACATTTTGGGATCGTTTTTCGCCGTCTCACGCTCAGTCAAATCGTCCAGCGTAACGTAATCCCGACCGATGTTCTCCTCTTGGGCAAGTTTTTGCAGCATAGTTGTTTTGCCTGCCTGACGGGGGCCGGTAAGCAGAAGTGCCGCAAACTCCTTTGATAAACGCAGGAAGGTGTTCTCCATCCCTCTGCGAATATATCTCATTGCAACCACCTCTCGGTTATATAATATCACAAGATAATAATAGCCGAATATATTACAAATGTCAATTATATTATTCGGCTATTATTTAAAATATTATTATTTTGGACGAAAAAACATAGTTACGGTTGCCACTTAACACATGGATTCAGCACGGAATGCAAAGCAAATTTTGTTATCCGTTCCTAATAGCTCTAGAGCTCTGCTCTAAATTTCGTGTCCGAAGAATATGTCCCATTCTTCTTAAGTAACGTATTGCCAAACTCCGCATATTATGGTTATTACGGAGGATGGTGTGATTATGAACTATGCCGTGATAATGTGCGGGGGCTCAGGCAGCAGGTTCTGGCCCGAAAGCAGAAAGATATACCCCAAGCAGTTCTTGAATACAGTAGGAGAAAAAACCATGATACAGCTTACTGTGGATAGGATAAGCAGGTTTATCCCTATGGAAAACATTTATATGGTAACTAACAGAAATTATGTAAATACCATAAAGAAACAGGTACCGCAAATATTGGAAGAGAATCTTATTATTGAGCCTATGATCAAGGAAACTGCAGCCTGTATAGGCTATTCAGCAGTGAAACTTCTTAAGGCAGACCCTGAAGCGGTTATGATAGTGCTGCCCTCTGATCACTATATTCAAGGTGAAGAAAGGTTTATCGACACCCTGAAGCAAGGCCTGGATATAGCGGTTTTCAACAACTGTCTTGTAACTATGGGTATAAAGCCTGTAAGACCGGAAACAGCCTATGGCTATATTGAAACAGGAAAGAAAATAGACTGGTTGGAGATACCGACATATAAAATCAAAAGGTTTACAGAAAAGCCAAACAAAGAAAAGGCCCGGGAATTCATTGACAAGGGCACATATTTATGGAATAGCGGAATGTTCATATGGAAGGCATCCGTATTGCTTAAACAGTATAAGAAATTCCTTCCCGAAATGTATCAGTGCCTGAAAAGGATAAGTGATTATATAGGGTATCCTGAGGAAGCAAAAGTAGTTGAAGAGGAATATGGCAAAATCGATGGTATTTCCATTGATTATGGGATATTGGAGAAAGCATTGAATGTATTTGTGATAGAGAGCAGCTTCTTTTGGGATGATATAGGCAATTGGAGTGCACTGGAAAGGTATATGCCTAAAGATGGGAATGGCAACTCCCTTAAGGGTGAGTGCAAGGTTTTGGATACCCATAACTGTATATTGTACGGAAGCAAAAAGCTTATTGCCGCTATTGGAGTTGAGGACCTGATAATAGTGGAGACTGATGACGTGATACTGGTATGCAGAAAGGACAGGGATCAGGATATAAAGCTCCTTATTAAAGAGCTGCAGAAGGATAAAGACAGTATTAAATATGTGTAGCGTATACCTCTTCATATACCCTTATAGTTTCAACTGCTGTCTTCTTCCAGGAAAAGCTGTAGGCCCTTCTCAGCGCACGGGCTGACAGTCTATCCCTGAATTCAGTGTCTGATAATGTTTTAAATATTTTCTCCGTCAGATCATCTGTATCATAAGGATCTGACAATAATGCCCCGTCCCCTACCACCTCAGGAATTGAAGTCACATTGGTGGTAATTGTAGGGGTCCCGCAGGTCATGGCTTCCAGAGGAGGAAGACCGAACCCTTCATACAACGATGGATATACAAACAGAGTAGAACAGTTATAAAAATAGGGCAGGTGCTCATAAGGTACATAACCTGCGAAAACTACTCTGTTGCTTATCCCCAGGTTCTCTGCCTTCTTTCTTAGCTCATAGTGATTATCCTTAGAAGCTCCGAGAAGCATCAAATCATAATATCCAGGCAGCTCGCGGTACAACCTCCTATATGACTCCAATAAACCCTCTACATTTTTTCTTGGGCTGAAGCCTCCGAGATATAAAATAAAGTCGTTTGAATAGCTGTACTCTTTCTTTAGGAATTCCCATGCCTTCTCCTTGTCCATCAGTCTGAACCTGCTGTCTGCGGCAAGGTATATGACTTTGATCTTATCCTCCGAAAGGTTAAAAAATTTAATGATGTCCTGTTTGGAATGATTTGACACCGTAATTACCTTATCACATTTGTCAAGTATATAGGGCATTTCCCCCAGAAACTTATCCAAATAGCTTTTTCCGCAGGTGTCGGGCATTATGTAGGGTATTAAATCGTGTACGGTAACAACGTAGGAGCAGTATTTTACCGTGGGGAGTCCAAGCCCATTCTGGGGGAGGTGGAAAATGTCACAGCGGCTTTTTTCTATTTGGGCAGGGAGAAAAATTTCATCCCAGAACTTCTTATTTTTTTCGCCAAATAGAGTAAGGTTTATGTTATTCTTTCCCAATAAGAAATCATATCCGTCGTTGGGCCAGAAAAATCTATATCTGTTCCGGCTGTCAATACTGACTATATTCTCCATCAGCCTTGAGGTATAGGTGCCTATACCGGTTCCGGAATATAGCTTGGCTCCTCTTGTATCTATGCATATATGCATGTAACTCACCCCTGAAATAGGAATACCCTATAGATATCATTATATTTAACAGCGCCTCTATCTGTGACTGCCCCTTGTCAGTACCGGCTGAGGGTATATGTAACACAATTTTTTCAGTATCATATAATGATATAAATGCAATAATGGGGAATCGCTATGGAAATGAAACTTTTAGAGGAAGCTTATGGTTTAAAATTCAAAGAGGTTCAGATCATAAAGAATATATTCAGGATAAAAACGGACTGCGGGGTTAAATGCATTAAGAGGGCACACATAAGTCTCCCGTTTTTTCTCTTTATATATACGGCGGTAAATCATCTGAGAGAAAAAGGATATGAAGGGGTAATCCCGTACGGCACTGCAGCTGATGGAAGAATATGCATACCCGATGACGGATATGTCTATTACATGCTGGACTGGATTGAGGCCAGAGAGTGCAAATTCAAGAGAGAAGAAGAGCTGAAGATGGCTATAAAGGCAGCAGCAGAGCTGCATAGGGCGTCTATCGGCTATGTACCTCCGGAGGGTGCAAAGCCAAGAATATTCTATAATAAATGGGTGGAAAAGTGCGATAAAAAAAGCATGGAGTTGTTGAGGTTCGGCAAAATTATTGAAGAAAAGGACTATATGGACGATTTTGATTGCATATTCTCCAGGCACTTGAGCTACTATAGGCAGCAGGCTGCGGAAAGCACCGCTTTGATAAATGGGGGCCCATACCGGGAAATAGCTGAGGCAAGCGAGAAGTTGGGCGAATTCTGCCATCACGATCTGGCCAATCACAACTTCCTGATATCAGAAGAAGGAAAGATATATCTGATCGACTTTGATTACTGCATAATGGACACCAGACTCCATGATCTTTCCAGCCTGATAATACGAAATATGAGATATGGTGTTTGGAGTATCAATAAAGCCTATTTTATACTTAATGAATATAACAGAGTATATCCCATAAGCCAAAAGGAAATCCAGGTGGTAAAGGCATTTATGACCTTTCCACAGGACTTTTGGCAGATAGGGCTTCAGTATTATGAGGAAAAGCAGCCTTGGACTATTGAATATTTTATAATGAGGCTTACCAGAATAGTAAATGACAGGGAAATCAGGGAAAAGTTCCTGAAGGAATTTTTGAACCTTTAGACCAGTATCCCGCACCCCATATATCGTATCTAAATAGCTCTGAAGGAGTTGATTTTATGAGCGACAGGAAACATGAGGACAGCGAGGTCTTAAGTATAGAAAAGAGCATGCGCCCCGAAGAGCAGCTTATAAAGCTTGAGGGCTTAATAGAGGATATGAAAGATGAAATCAAGCAGCTGAAAAAGATAGGAAAGCATAAAGAGAAAATCGAAAAGCTTGAGAAAGAAAAAAAGAAGATTATAAGCAAAAAGCTTAAGAAACATCATAGGCACCACTGAACAATTCTGCCGCAAGAAAGGATGATGTTATGTCCATCAGACATGGGAAGTTGAAAAGGCATGATTTGAAGCTTCTGATAGAAAGTTATTATGGATTGGAAGTAAAAAACATGCAGGAAGGTGACAGGGACATACTTGTCTATACTGACAGGGGGATAAAAAGACTGAAAAGGGTCGGAAACGACGAGGGCAAGATACTATTCTCAGCATCGGCCTATGAGCATATTTATAATAACGGCTTCAGGCGGATAAGCTGTATAAACCGAAACCAGAACGGAAGCTATTGTATGAAATATGATAAAGATAAATATATACTCCAGGATTTTATAGAGGGTGGGATATATGAGATAAGGACGGCAGAAGCTGCAGCTGCAGTTGGGAGAACTCTGGCGGAGCTCCATAATGCAGGAGAACAGTTTGTGCCGGCTCCGGGAAGCCGTGCCCGTGTCAACTGGGGCAAATGGATGGAGAAGTTCAAGGCAAATATGATTAGTCTGAAAAAGTTCAGGGAAATTGCGTGCTATGGGGAAAAAAATAATTGGTTCGGGAAGCTGTTCCTGGAGTGCGTGGACGGATTTGTTGACAAAATGAACTGTTCCGTTATAATGCTGAAGGAAAACGGGTACCTTGACAAGGTCAGGGAGGCAATGGCATGCAATCAGATTGTCCACAGCGAGTTCAAAAAACATGCGATACTTGCGGAAGAACCCGAGAAAATATTTATAGCCAACCTTGAAGAATGCAGCTATGATATTTGTGAATTTGATATTGCCACCTTGCTCGAAAGCTTTTCCGGGAAGAACAAAGCCGAGCTTGCAGAAACGGCAATAGAGGCATACTCCGGGGTAAAGCCTTTGGATAGATGTTCAATAAAGATAGTGGAGGCATTTATTTTGTGTCCCAGGAGGTTCTGTAAGGTTGCGGAAAGCGCTTACGGAAGCAGAAAGAACTACAATGAAGTCGAATTGGGGAGAAAGCTTGAGAGGAGCATCAGAAAAGAAAAAAGAAAAGAAGAAATCATAAAATTCCTCGATTCTTTATAAAAAGCAATAGGGACGGTTCTTTCTGCTTTTTCACACAATTTCGTATTTGGAGAAAAATGTGACATAGCTATGAGTTTGTATATACCCTGGAGCAACAGCCTTGTATATCGACTCGCACAGTGCAAATCTTTGGACAGAATCACAGCTTGATGCTTGAAAAATCCTAACGCACATAAACCCGACCTCAGGGCTTTTGTGCGAACAAAAGCCTACATCTGTTGG
>JAKPKE010000185.1 GCA_029553855.1 Bacillota bacterium
TTTGAAATCCGATATAATGGCTTCAATAAACCTTAAAAAGTATAAAAAGGCGTACAGAAACAATCTTGGGGAAATGGCCAGCTGGGGGATGAGCCTCGTCGCGGCAGGATTAATATTGTTGTTCATAAACATAACCCCGGCAGACAATATAGCACGTGTTCAGAATGAATGGGACAATAGATCGGTAAGCATCATTCAGAGAATAAACCAGCCCTTCAGTTCAATAAACGGAGGATTGGAAAAGCTTACAAAAGGAATTGTCCAATTGGACGGGATTACCGGGAGACTAGAAAAAGAAAAAGAAGGAAGGAATTAAAGTGAACTGTAAATATCATAAGGAATCAGAAGCTAAATTTATTTGTGATAAATGCAAACAGCCAATATGTGAGGAATGCACCGTAGATGTGAATGGAAATAAGGTATGCAGCAGCTGCATTCAGAAATCACTGTTATCAGATAATGGCCAGTATCATAAGGGAAGTTTTTTTGAGAAGTTTGTGTTTTTCTGCTTTGCTGTAATCCCCGGAGCAGCACAAATGTACATGAACCTTTTCAAGAGAGGTTTTCAGCTGATGTTCGGCTTTATAGCAGCTATTGTGCTTTTCAGTTATATAAATACGGAAAGTATGATACCCCTTATCGTAATACCTACATGGTTTTTCAGCTTCTTTGACAGCTATGCCATAAGAAGAAGGATTAAAAAGGGAGAAGCTGTGGAAGACAATGAGATAT
Source organism: Bacillota bacterium (assembly GCA_029553855.1). GTDB lineage: Bacteria > Bacillota > Clostridia > Lutisporales > Lutisporaceae > BRH-c25. Next base: position 733 of record JAKPKE010000185.1, read on the forward strand.
TTGATTATGGTATAATCATAGAAAATAAAGGAATAGTCGGTATGGTAATGATGGTACTGGGTGTTCTTGGAATCATTAATGCCTTTGAATACTCTCCCATACAATTTATCTTAGGAGGCCAGCTATACAGTTCAATTAAGAGAAGCGTTATATCAATAGTTTTGGTTATGATCGGTATTTATATATTGATAAAATCCAAGAAAAATGAAAAAGAAGAGAAAAACATTGAAAACGGTGAAATCAAAGCAGAATAGCCGCCTATATATGTCGTGAAAAAGATTTATCATTACAAAATTAGTTGATGCGTCTAATTTTGTACTATCAAATATGTATTTTTCACGACATATGAATGGCGGAAAATGTTTCGTGCCATTTGAATTCAATGTAATTTGTCTGGCACGAAACATATAGTTGCATTCTCGGGAAAATGATATACTATATAGCAAAGCTCATAAATTAAATATCTTATGAGCTTTTTGCAACAGCTGGAAAGGGTGAAATATTTGGATATAATAATTGATAAAGATGCTGCGGAATATATTAACAAGCATTCCAAAGACAATTCGATAGCGCTTTATGTACACTCGGCAAGCGGAGGCTGATGCTCCGTGCAAAGCCCGATGGTTCAATTGGGGAAGCCGGAAAAAGCCGAAAGCTATGACTTTTATAACATTAATGGGACCAGTGTATACATTAGAAATGGTATTAAAGTCAGAAATGAAAAACTTCACATACTTCTTAGAAAATTCCTTTGGATCAAGGATTTGGCGGTAGATGGAGTAAGTATTAATTACTAAAAGGCCTGTATAATAACATTGACTAAAAATTAATTGCATACTATAATGAAAAATGAACTTCAAATTTAAGAATGCGCCCGTAGCTCAGCTGGATAGAGTGCCTGACTACGAATCAGAAGGCCGTGGGTTCGAATCCCGCCGGGCGCACCA
>JAKPKE010000223.1 GCA_029553855.1 Bacillota bacterium
GGGCCTAACTTCCAGAACCAGCCTGTCCGCGATCCTATTGCTGGAGGGATAGTCCGTGAAGCCTTTTTACCGTTAGACGAGAATCATCAGTTCGGTGAGGTAGATTATAGCGGAATCGAAGTGGCGTCTAATGCTTGTATAAACCGCGATCCAAATCTTATAGCTTATATTTGCGACCCATCAAAAGATATGCACCGAGATGTAGCTGGGGAGTGTTTTATTTTGGAGCCAAAACAAGTTGGAAAGATGGTCCGGTATGTTGGGAAAAATGGATTTACCTTTCCCTCTTTCTATGGCTCCTACTATGAGCAGATTGCCCCGGCTATATGGAATGCTATTGATGAGCATAAGCTGAAAACTGAAGATGGTATTCCTTTGAAGCAGCATCTAGCCTCTAAAAAAATAAAGTCCCTGCGAGATTTCACGGAGCATATACAGAAGGTTGAAAAAATCTTTTGGAAGGTCCGCTTCAAAAAGTATGACGAATGGAAGCAGAACTTTTACAAGCTCTATTTGAAGCAAGGATATATTGATATCCCTACTGGCTTCCGTTGTTGGGGTCCTATGCGCCGGAACGAAGTAACAAATTATCCTGGGCAGGGTACAGCTTTCCATTTCCTGTTATGGAGTCTTATTCAAATCCATCGTTGGCTGAAGGTAAATGAAATGGAGACAAAGATCCTTGGCCAAATCCATGATTCAATTGTGTTCAGTTTCCATAAGGACGAATTGCGAACCGTTCTCAAAAAAGTAGAGCAGGTCATGTGCCGGGATATATTGAAACGCTTTCCATGGATTTGTGTTCCGCTAAAGGTAGAAGCGGAAGTGGCTCCGGTTGGAGGGACTTGGAATGATAAGAAAGGGATCAAGATATGACGACATCGCTCGCCGTAAAATACCGACCGTCTTTATTCAAGAACTTTTGTGGCAATCAAACCACAGTCTCTTCACTTCAATCCTGTTTAGCAAGAAAAGACCATCCTCACACTTTTCTGTTTACAGGCCCAAGTGGGTGCGGGAAGACTACGCTTGCGCGTATAGTAAAGCAAAAACTAAAATGCAGCAGCTTTGACTTTATTGAAAATAACGCTGCTGATTTTCGAGGTATAGATAGCGTGAGGGATATTATTCGGCAGATGTCCCTCGCGCCTATGGACGGGCCTTGTAGAGTTTGGCTGCTAGACGAGTGCCATCAGTTAAGCAAGGACGCCCAGCACGCTTTGTTGAAAGCCCTAGAGGATACGCCAAGCCACGTCTATTTCCTATTGGCTACAACTGATCCGTCAAAACTCCTGCCCACTATAAGAACAAGATGCACTCAATTTGAAGTAAAAGCTTTATCTCCAAAAGAAATTATAGACTTGTTAAAAAATATTTGTGAAATGGAAAAGGTGGCTATACCTAATGAAGTGCTTGAGCAGATAGGGGAGGATAGTTTGGGCTCGCCCCGCATGGCATTATCCATTCTTGATAAAATTATTGGGATGAAAAAAGAGGAGATGCTGGAGGCGGCAAAACAGCAAGCCCAAGCTCAAAGCGAAAGTATTGATTTATGCCGGGCGTTAATTAGCAAACGTCCATGGAAGGAAATAGCAAAGATATTATCAAACCTAGAGCAAGAGCCAGAACAAGTGAGAAGGGCTATTCTAGGTTATGCTCAAGCTGTCCTGCTAAAATCCGGGCAAGATAGGGCGTACCTTATCATTGAAGCTTTCCGTGAACCTTTATACGATATTGGAAAACCTGGATTGGTAGCTTCGTGTTTTGAAGCTATACAATAGCCTTTAACTTTTTAAGAGCGTTTTATATTTTATAATAATAAGGTAACAAAGTAACAAAGGAGGTAGTATGCAGGAAATGAATTGGAAACAAGATGTTGAAATTGATCCAGAGAATTTAGATCGGGAATGGGTAAGACAAGCATCCTTATTTGGCCAGTATTGTGAATTGCTTGCCGATGCCCATCGCCAACTAGATTTGAAAAAAGAGAAGCTAGTAATGGTTGACGCTAAGCTTGGGCTTGAGATCCGTACTAACCCTAATAAGTTTGGTTTGGATAAGGTAACCGAGGCAGGGGTCAACTCCATTCTTGTTTTGCAAGAAGAACACAAGGAGCTGGAAAAGGAATTGATAGACTTGCGGTATGATGTGGAAGTATTAACCGGAGCCGTCCGTTCGTTAGACCAAAAGAAATCAGCCCTTGAAAATTTGGTAAGACTTCATGGGCAAAATTATTTTGCTGGTCCGGAAGTCCCCCACGAATTGAAAAAGGAGTGGATTGATGATGCGGAACGTAGTGCTTCCCGAAGCAAAGTGAAAAGTAAATTAAACAGGAAAGGAGGGTAAGATGGAGATCCTCGCTCCAATTAAATGGATATTGCTGTCAATATTCCTGCTGTTCTGGCTATATATAGCTTGTCGGCTTGGAGCGATGGGTATAGCTAGGAGTTGGTTTGCAGAAAAGAAGAAGGAAAGAAAAGTAGGTAAAAGTCAAAAACAGAAGGAGGAGAAGTGAAGCTCAAAAAGAAGGTCGCTAAAGGGAAGGTTCCCTCAATGAAGGAAAAGATTCGCAAGCGTGCCGAAACTCACCGCTCAGCTGGAGGAATGGACACGCTGCGACTTCCCGACGGTGTAGACTTGCTCAAGTTGGAAAAGGGCAAGATGGAATTCAGCATCATTCCTTACAAGGTTACAGCAGACAACCATCCCGAGGTTTCCAAGGGAGATTTGTGGTATGAACGGACATACCTTGTCCACCGTGGAATTGGCCCCGAGGATAAGACTGTTATTTGCCCTACTACGATAGGGAAAAAGTGTCCTATATGTGAGGAATACAAACGCCTGCGTAAGGATGCCGATGCAGACGAAGACGTAGTGAAAGCCCTGCGTCCCAAGGAACGAGAGTTGTTTAATGTCTTGTTGAAGGGAGAGGATAAGGTTCAAGTGCTGGCGATTTCCTTCTATAACTTCGGCAAGATGCTGGAAGAGGAGATTCGAGACGGCGATGAGGACTGCGCTTGCTTTGCAGATTTGCAAGGTGGCAAAACTCTTCGCGTTCGTTGGGAAGAGGAGTCTATGGGCAAGGTCAAGTTCTTGTCCGCTGGACGGATTGACTTCCTTGATCGGGAAGATTTGGATGAGGAAATTTTGGAGCAAGCCGTCGATTTGGATAAGGCTTTGGTGATCTTATCCTATGACGAGATTGAAAAGATGTTCCAAGAATGCAGTTCTGAAGAGGACTCCAAGGAAGACTCCGAAGAGGAAGAAGAAGAGGAAGACTCCGAAGAGGAAGACTCCGAAGAGGAAGAGGAGGAAGAGGAAGAGGAGGAAGAGGAAGACTCCGAAGAGGAAGAAGAAGAGGAAGACTCCGAAGAGGAAGAGGAAGAAGAGGAAGAGGAAGAAGAGGAAGAAGAGGACTCCGAAGAGGAAGACTCCGAAGAGGAAGAGGAGGAAGAGGAAGAGGAGGAAGATGCTTCTGTTTGCATTGCATGTGAAGGTACCGGCAAAACTTCCAAAGGTAAGAAGTGTCCCATTTGCAATGGCACCGGTAAGGACGAGGACGAGCCTGAGGAGAAGCCTGCTGCCAAGCGTAAAATAACCCGCAAGAAATAGTCTAACGCCTACATACTGAAGGTTTCCGGTGAACCTGAAAAACCGGTTTTTCTATTAGGAGGATAATGAAAAAGATAATTAGAAGTATTCGCCGCCGAACAGAAATTGAATCCCTTCCCAAGACCTCCCGCATATACGTTCCCACTGGATCTACTCTACTCAATTTGCTTTTGTCCGACAAGGCTAATGGAGGTTACCTTGTTGGCAAGATTAATAATATTGTTGGCGACTCCTCAAGCGGAAAAACAATTCTCGCATTAACTACTTTGTCAGCAGCAGCAAACGACGAAGCTTTTAATGACTATGATTTGATTTATGACGACGCAGAAGCAGCCAACGAATTTAATTTTCAAAAGCTATTTGGAAAGATTGCTGAAAGTCGTATCATGCCTCCTTCCCTAAACAAGGAGGAGCCTGAATATTCCGACAGTCTAACAGCATTCCAATATAATATTCGCCGTCGCTTGAAAAGCGGAAAGCCCTTTATTTATGTCCAGGATAGTTTTGATGCTTTAACTACTAAGCAGGAGATGGAGCACGCTGATAATGTAGAAAAGGCTTTTGAATCTGGTAAGGAAGCAAAGGGAACCTATGGAATGGAGAAGGCCAAACAAGCATCCATCCTTTTACGTTTGCTAGTTGGGGGGATAAAGAAAACAAATAGTCTAGTCATTATTATTTCCCAAACTCGGGATAATATAGACCCTATGTCTTTCCAGAGAAAAACAAGGGCGGGCGGCAAGGCATTATACTTTTATTGTTCCTATGAGATGTGGATGGCTGTCGCTCAGAAAATAAAAATAAAGGTAAAAGATAAGAATAGGCAGATCGGAGTTCTAAGCAAAATCAAAGTAACCAAAAATAAATCCAGTGGCAAATTAGGAGAGGTAGATGTTCCTATCTATTATTCTATTGGCGTGGATGATATTTCAAGTTGTATTGATTTTCTTGTAGAGGAAAAACATTGGCAAAAAAAGGCTGGATATATCGAAGCCCGAGAATTTGGAGTCCGAGCCTTGCATAAGGAGTTAATAGAAACTATTGAGCAAAAAAATTGGGAGAAAAAGCTTCAGCGAATAGTGGAAATGGTTTGGAACGAAATCCAAGAGGGTATGGAATTAAAAAGAAAAGGAAGGTGGCAGTGATAACTGTTTTGATAGATTCACATTTCCTTGGATACGGAGCTTATTATACCACCGGCCATTTATCCCATGAGGACAAGGCTACAGGAATTCCTTACGGCTTTTTATGGAGTATATTACTCATAGCCGAGAAGTTTAAAACCAACAAATTTATTTTCTTTTGGGATTCGGGTTCCTGGCGCAAAAAGGTGTTTCCTGAATATAAGGCCAGTAGGCGAGAGGGAACAGAAGAGGAGCAGAAGGAGAGGGAAAGGATTCATCAACAGTTTGATTATCTAAAGGAGTCTATACTTCTTAGATTAGGTTTTTCCTGTTGGCAAGTCCCTGAAATGGAGTCAGACGATTTAATCGCCGGCACGATTGTTAATCATCCGGATAAACGGTTTGTTATAGTTTCCAGCGATAACGACCTTTATCAGCTATTAACAAAATCTAATGTTGCTGGTATGTATGATCCTGCAAAACATAAGCTTTATCGGGCGTTTGACTTTTATCAAGAATATGGAATTGCTGCTAGGGATTGGACTATCATTAAATGTATTGCAGGATGCTCCTCTGATGGCGTGCCAGGAGTTCCGGGAGTAGGAACCAAAACAGCTATAAAGTATATCACTGAAAAGCTCAATCCAAAATCAAAAGCATACAGAAATATTGTTGAAAATCCAGCAATAGTAAAAAGGAATTATAGATTAGTTGCTTTACCCATGTATACTACTCCTATAATCCCTTTGCCTAAATCCTCCGAAATGATCTTTACCGAAGTTCAAGCTGAGGATCTTTTCCGAAGGCTTGGATTCGAATCCTTTTTAAAAGAGGATATTTTTGAACGCTGGATGAATTTTAGCCGGGGAGCATTTTGATGGTAAAAAAGAAAAGAAAGAAAAAAGCGAGAAGAACAGATACTAAAGTTTACCAAGCTAAATTATTTCGTAAACAAGCGAATAAGGCTATGAAGCTTTGGCTAGCTGCCGTTAGAAAGGTAGGAAAAAATCAA
>JAKPKE010000237.1 GCA_029553855.1 Bacillota bacterium
TAACTAAAAAAGACCCCACAACCATCAAATCAAATAGTATTCCTTCATCAACAATAACAGGGATAGGAGTATACGACCAAATGAGGCCCCCGAGTCATCCAGACCATTTTAAATCATTAATGCGTGAATGGCACAACCAGACAAGGCAAGCATTAGCCCTTCAATCAATATAAATGGGGTGTTATTTTTAAATGATTAAAGCCGAATTCCAACCCACATTATTCAGCACTCCAGAGGAGGTTCACACCGAGCATCCTTATGTTAAATTAGAAGTGTATCGAAGGGACCCTGCTAATATATATGTGTCAAGAGCCACTGAATGGATTAAATCACATGGGGATATTTACGACCAACCAAACAAGGGATATACAGTCGTTGGATTACACAAAGGAAGGAATCTTACTAGTGGGAATCTAAGTAAAAGTATCAATATTAAAAAAGGTGGAAAGTATTGGATTCTTCTACGGATTAACAAAACACCTGAAAGTACCTCTAACACTATTGGATTAGAAATTGATGGAAAAATGATAAACACTTTTTCCGCTTATGGCCAATGGATTCATTACAAATTTCTTGATTTTGGCTATCTCGACCTGGAAGAAGGGACTCATCAATTTAAAATTTACTTAAACGGAAAGCGTACATGGGTAGAACAATTATTAATGTATCGTTTAGAATATTTCAGCAGCGAAGAGGAGGATAGTAATTACCGTTTGGATTGGAAGGAGATAGAATTCACTGAGAATGCCCTTGGTGAATTGAATAGTGCTGAGATCACCCTGGCTATGAGGGAATCCTGGAATGACCCCAATCAAAACATATTCAGCCGGAAACACTTTGATTATCTGGATATTGTGAATATTATCGTAGGGGATAGCGACCATTGGGGAAATGCCAAAGTTAAATTTGGCGGCTACATTATTGGATATGACGAGGCGGATGATGGAAGTGAAATAACCCTCTCCTGTGCGGATAGGTTATTAGACCTCTACCGAAGGCCTGTTTATACTAATTACTATATTGGAGTGGCGCCTGCAAGTGATGAAACTTGTACGTTTCCGATGATAAAATTTGGCAGTGCGCTTGAAGCAATCAGATATACAAACGAAACCAGCGAATATAGCCCGTTGAGTTATGGAATTATTTATCCCTATGCATTGGACATGGATTATAGATTATTAAACGATTATGAGACAGTTGCAGTTTCAGGGTTTGAAAAGGATTACAGCCCATCCACAGGGTTAAGATTAGGATATTCACATACGCTTAATCCGGACCATTGCGGTGTTACACCAGATTTAAATTGCAGCGGAGTATTATTTAACAATCCTGCCGGCCCTGTTGATGCCGCAATTCATGATATGCTCTGTATTAAATACCTTGCAGCAGGTGAAAGTTGCGGGGAAAGTAACCGGGTTCAATTCAATATTCAAGTATCGATGTATAAAGCAGGCCAGAACCCTACACAAGCATTAACTTATACTATTCTTTGGACGGGAAAGCAAGGAGCTACTAGGGTAATAGGTCAGGCTACTCCGGTTCTTGAGGGAACGGAGCAATTACTGAAATTTGATTTAAAAGCGGCCTTTGATAAATACGCACCATCAAGCAATTATTATGTTACTAAAATTGAATTAGTGGACACAGCCAGTTTACAACAAGTAAGAAGACGAGAAAGTAGCGTTTTTCACATATTATCCCTGATAATGTACGATAAAGACTTAAATGTGAAAATGAAGGTTAATCAGGAAACCAGTTATCCTTATGATGTTTTAAGTGAAATCCTTACAGAAATGGGCTTTGTTGGATATGTGGATTATGGGCGAGAAAGAAGGGAGGATGTTCTTTGTATTGCGCCAGAAATGAATGAAAAAGCGCCGGTAGATTTAGTTGAAGGCGTAAATATTTTGAATATAACCGACAAATCCTATGACCCTAAAGAAAATATTAGAAACGCCATTTACAGCCATTATCACTATAAAGAAGGCCAAAACGAAAAAACGGGCGCATCCTATATTGAAAATATTGACAGCGTACCAAGATATGGGCCTGGAGCTTGGGAACATTATGAGGACCGAACAGATGTTAGCAAAAAGACAGATGCAGAGGTACTTGGAAGGCGGTTTGTTGAAGAAAATAGTTACCCCATTGTTTCATTCACATTAGAAATGAAAGGAACAACCCTTTTAAATCCTAGTCAATACATTGTTGCATCGATACAGAAAGAGTACCTTCAAGGAAATTACAGCACTAAGACAGCTACCCATACAATCAGCCGGGAGGGTGGATATATCACTAGAATTAGTGTAAATCGGCCGGGTAGTTATTATGACCAAATAATGGTAAAAATAGATAAAAAAATGAATGAATTCCTAAATAAACACAGCGATTCAATGTACAGCAGAAGCGTATTAAACAATATGAGCCTTTCAGGTCTTGGAGCATTCATAAGGGAGAGATATTAAAAATGGCAGTAACAATAGTTCAAGTGCCGGGAGGCCAAATAGTACAGAAAGACCAGGAATATGCGAATATTGCCTTCAGTGACCAAGAAGGTGTCATATATAATCCAAATCCCGATATAGAGGGAGAACAGGACGCATATTTCAGTCATAATATTGCACCGCCAATTACCGACAATTTCGCGTGGAACAATATAAAGCTGAATTACACTTACAATCGGGGCGAGGTCCCTGACATATTTCAAGCATGGTTTACACTTGAAGGAATCCTCTTAGACGGGAGTCTTGAGGTAATCGGCCAACAGGCAATAACGAGCATTCCAGCAACTCCAACCACTGGGGAAATATACTTTGACTTATATAACAACCGGTCTAAACCTTCATTCAAGAAAAAAGGCGTTATCGGAACTAGTGGAAAGGTGAGGTTGTTCCTCCCTAGAAAATGGCTCTACTTTGAGTCAATAAATCTTGTTAAAAACTTCTTAGGTGATTGGAATAGTCGAAGAAGGTACACAATAACAAATAATTCATCTAACGACTACTCAGAATATCGAGCTAGAATTGTAGTGCCTTATCTTACTATGAATAGTGATTTTAGTGATTTAAGATTTTGTGATAGTGATGGGAAAACTCTTCTATGCTATGGACGAGAGTATTATATTTCAAGTTCAAATGCTGTTTTTACCGTCATCGTGCCTAATCTTGGCGCGGGAGAGTCTAGAACCATATATGTGTACTATACTAAACCCTCTGCGACTTATCAAGGAAATATGTTTACTGTGGCTAATAAATTTGATAATTGGGAGGATGGAAAGGTCAGTGGACGAAGCCATCCTTACAGTAATTGGGGTAGCGTGAACTGTACCCCTAGTATTGAGTCGGGAAGTCCTATTAGTGGAAATTATTCTATGAACGTTACGGGTGGAGGTACAACGGAATCTTTTGCCTATACCGGCATCCCATCAGGGCTTGTAACTAATTATAGGGCTGAATTTGATTTTAAATTGAAAAGTCCTGGCAGTGGCACCTATGCCCCTTGGATAGATTTATGGTGGAAAAGAGCCGGAATAAATGATATGATAAGGGCCTATGCTTATTGGAATGGAAGCAATACATCTATACAATTCAGGAAATCCGAGGCCGGCTCAGCAACCACAATAAAAATTGCTACATGGCTTTCCGGGAAAATACCCACAGGCAAAGTATATCACTGTACAATTATAGATACCGGGTCACGATTCCAGTTATATATTGATGAAACCCTCATAATAAACGAATCTTACAGTTATAACGGGTCCACTCCTACTAATTATGGTGTAGGTTGCGGATACAATGGAGTAGCAACGTTTGACAACCTTTCAATTCATAAAACCCAACCAAACGTAACAGTTTCAGGGATAGGTGGAACAGCAGAGGGTGGGACACCAATACCACTTGAGGTTACCAGTGAAAATGATCTTTTCGGATATTTCACTATCCCGGCTAGTTGGGTAGACCCATCCGACGCAAGTTTAGAGATAAAAGAGATAAACACCGACACATATAGGACTAACGAAATCCCAGTCAGCGTAAAGGATAATTTGGAGCTAGGAATGAACGGAGTAGACCGCTATCAAGGGTTGCGGCTTGGATTATATCTCCAGGGAGATAGAAACTGCAATTTCAGAATCAACAATTTGAGTTATGCATATGAGGTGATATAAATGGATACTGAGGGGATTGCGAGAAATATTTTTAACATTATTGACGCCAGCTATTATATTGGAAAAGACGCCACCATCCTTCAAAAGGAAGACGCACGAACCGGGGAATATGCAATTGTATACGGCCCAAATAAGGAAATAATGGATACTGGATGG
>JAKPKE010000247.1 GCA_029553855.1 Bacillota bacterium
TAAATAAAAAGAAACATAGGAGGATAGACATGAGAGGAAAGAGACTACTGGCTGTTTTGATGGCAGCAATTTTTTTAATGACTTCAATGCCGGTGCTTAATGCCCAGCCGGATACTATAAGCAGGGAAGCAAAGGCCTGCAGGGAGCTGGGGATACTTTTAGGAGCGGATAAAAGCGGGGTTACGGCCCAATATTTGTCCAATAATCCTACGAGGCTTCAGGCATATATAATTGCGTTGAGGCTAAAGGGGCTTTATAGCGAAGCGGGGAGATTTACAAGCAGCATAAACTTTTCAGATGTTTCAGCGGCCGGATGGGCCCAGAATTATCTTGCTTATGCAAAGAACCATCCGGAGCTGGGCTGGAAAGGATATTCCGACGGCAGATTCGGAGTAAACGATAACATAAACGCACAGGCCTTTTACAAGGTCTTGCTCGAAACTTTGGGCTATAAGCAGGATGTAGATTTTACTTATGCCAAGACCTTGGAATTTGCCGATAAGATTGGACTTGTGGACAGTGCACAAGAAATAGCGGCAATAAAATCCTTTACGATTGGTGATATTGCAAAGGGCATATACGGGGCTTTGAATACAAATATGACCGGCACTGATAAGAAGCTCGTAAGTATCCTGGAGAGTAAGGGGGTTTTTAAAGCGGACAAGGTTGAAGCCGCTGGGTTTAACTCTTATATACAGATAACTCCGATGATCGATCAAAAATATGGAATAGCTTGGGTTCAGATCAGTGACACTTTTAAAAAAATGGGCTATTTTGTTAATGAGAACAAGAAAACCAATATGGTCTACGAAATCACCAGGGATCCAATCAGGGTGAGACTTGATGAAGAATTTACGGCTGCCTATGTTAACAATGTTAAAGTACCCTTGGAGCAGCCCATCCTGAAGGATGAGAAGGGAATATATTTTGTTCCGGTATCCTTTATTGTGGCAAATGCCCCGGAATTGGGCTACAATGCTGTGTACGTAAAAGCCAAAAACATACTGACATTGCGGAAATCAGCTGAAATCAAAGCGGCACAGAAAGAAATAGTGATGACCAAAGGAGATAAAAGGAATATAAGGGTTGAAAAGGTTTTCTCCGAAATTGAAAAAGAAGACATTACAAGCCGGTGTACTTTTGCAGCAGCAAGCAATAACGGAATAGTTCAGGTGGGAAGCAAAACAGGAGAAGCAATAGCCGGGAATGTGGGAAGTGCCGAAATCATTATCAGTTTCGAAGGCAAGGAAGTTGACAGGGTTACCGTTCACGTTGTAGATGTTGTTCCGAAGTACTATTCTTCAGCTTTTTATGAGCAGGTATTTGAGACTGCTTTTAGATTGGATAAACCTAACTATACGGACGGCTTTGGAGTTGTCTGGAATAAGGACACGGGAGTGGCGGTAAAGTATATTGATGATGACAGTATTGATTCAGGGAGTTCGCTGGATATATTGAACTATCCGGCAGAGGGATTCGGCGTGACTGCCGATTTGTCAAAACTGCTGGAAAACAGGGCAATTAAGGGGAAGACAATTTCTTTAAGGATATATGCAAAAGCAGTAAGCAAAGACCCGAAGATTTATATGGCATTAAGTGTGGGGACCGGCGGTGTAGTTGTAAAGGAAGAAAAAAGCGCGGCCTTGGATGACAAGTGGAAGAGCGTTGAGATTGTGAAGGTCAATATACCGCAAAATGCCAGGAAGCTGACCCTTGTCATTGCACCGGGGCATAATGATGAAATAAAAATTGATGCACTAACTATGACTTTGGAATAAAAACAAGGGGGCGAGTGATCGCCCCCTTTGCAATGTATATTATTTTTCCCGCGTGTAGCTGTATTGGGTTAGAGCCAGGTACTGGATATTAAGATTCACTATTGCTGTATTCAGCGTGTTTTCCAGGTCCTTTAGTGCGGATTTGCTTTTTTCCAGCTCAATCTCTGATATCAGCCCGCCCAGGTCATATCTGAGCTGGTTATTTTTAACTGTTATTTTTGTATCTTCAATACTTTTCTTTAGGTTTTCAATTGTATCCATAAGGGTATTGATCCCTGAATACTGGGCATCGAGTGATATATCCAGTTCCTTTATGCTTTCGTCATACTGGTATTTGACATTATCGTAATCCCTGTTTGCTATGTATTTCAATTCTTCAAAGCCATCCTCAATAGCATCGCTCATTATAGACCTGCTATCTTTATAATAGTCATACTTATCTTCAACTAAAAACTTCTGGTACTTGACGGTGTTCAGAGAATTGTTTAGGGAGAAGAAACTGGCGCTGTTTTTTAAATAGTCTTCCTTTATTTTGGCCAAGTCAATGGATGATACATCGGGTATACCTATTGTCATATCTATATCATCATTGTCGATATTAAGCTTTTTTCCTATTTCCTTACTCAAAGCCGCCATTTTGTTCTTCAGTTCCGACAGAGCCGATTCATATTTTATCTGGGAAGACTTATAAGCATTTTCAAACTGAGAGAGATAGTTTTTTGTTTTCGTACCTAAGTCATATTCCAATTCCGCAATGGTCAGGTCCTTTTGTGCAAGGTCCATGGCACGCTCTGCATCATCCAGAGAATACTTGGCTTTCATGACATCATAGTATGCCATTGTCACATCATAGTCCGATTGTCTTTTGATATCGCTCTTATTGAATACTTCCAGCTGCCATGCATCATATGCATTGTGCTCCATTAATTTGCTTTTTGCATAATTTGCTGTTTTTTCTACTATTGAACTGCCCCTTGCCGCATTTCCTGAATATCTGTCAATCGAATCCTCATAGTCTTCCTTTTTCTGTTCTATATAGCTTTGCTGATTCTTATATCGGGTATCGTTATTCAAAGCCAGATTCTTAGCTTCTTCAAGAGTAAGAATGGTCTTCCCCCCCGAATCCCCTGCAACGGGAAGGGTAGATAAAAGCATTGTTACACATAATGTCAGTGCCAGGGTTTTGCACATTCTTTTCATTTCGGTTCCTCCTAGATTGGATTCATTAAATATCTATAATATATACGTGCCGGATGCTCAAATTGTTTCAATTGCCGGTTATTTTTCGTCAGTATAACCATTATAGCACTTAACCGGCAATAATCAAGTAACATAATATCCTTTTCGCAATTGCATGTTTACTTATACTGGTATAAAATTATAGGTATAGGAGAGTAAAGGGGTATAATGGAACAAATATGCGGGTTTTCCAGTCTGATATATATATTGGCTGTGTAAGTATTATTAGTTTAGGAGGAGTAACCATGAGGAAACAAAGGATATTGGCTTTGCTGACAGCAATTATTATAGCTTCAATGCCGATGGCAGCAGTACAGGCAGATACCATAGGAAAGGAAGCTCAAGCCTGCAGGGAGCTGGGGATATTGATCGGAGCCGATTCTTCAGGGGTATCGTCCCAGTATTTGGCTACAACACCCACAAGGATTCAGGCGTTTATTATAGTATTGAGGCTGAAGGGGCTTTATAACGAAGCCGCTGAATATGAAGGCACCGATAATTTCAAGGACGCTTCCGCCGCAGGCTGGGCTGAGAACTACATGGCTTATGCGAAGAGTCATCCTGAGCTTGGCTGGCAGGGGAATCCCGATGGCACCTTTGCTCCCTCGGCAAACATAAACGGACAGGCTTTTTATAAGGTTATGCTGGAGACGCTGGGGTATAAGCAGGATATAGATTTTACATATGCAGAAACTTTAAAGTTTGCCCAGAGCACCGGCCTGGTGAAAAAGGCGGAGGATATATCAAAGCTGAAGGATTTTACGGTAAATGACGTTGCCAAGGGCATCTACAGTGCATTAAACACCAAGCCCAAGGACTCAGAAAACAAGCTGATTACCGTAATGGTGGAAAAGAATATCATAACCTCCGAAAAGGCTGTTGCAGCCGGCTTGACCCTTGATACGAAAGATGCCAAAGTAGTATCCTTTAATGCAATATCAAACAATAAGATACAGGTGGAGTTTGATCAGGATATACTGCTTCAGAAGGCAGATGTGGAAATTTCACAGGTAGGGGGTAGCTCGAGGCTTTCGGTGCTTTCCGTGGAATCATATGGAAAGGAAGCTACAATATCAACTACGGAGGCAAAGCCCTTTAATGCGTACGAACTAACAATAAATACCCTTGTGCCGACAAACAATGTGGTGATAAAAGGATATAAGAGGAAGTTTGTCGCAATGCCCAAGGATACTGTAAGGCCTACGGCAAAGCACGAGATAATCGGAAGAAATGAGATATTGGTTACTTTCAGCGAGGAGGTCGACAGGTCATCTGCCGAGAATCCGTCAAACTATCTGATAGAATATGATGTGGTAATTTTAAATGCGCAATTAAATGAATCCGGCAAAGTCGTGGTATTAAAGACCACAGATATGTCGCCAAATAGCTTTTACAGGTTTAATATTCAAAATGTATGCGATATAGCAGGAAACAGCATGGACAGATATACGGCACTTTTTGAGGGAGCGAAAAAAGATACGCAGGGCCCCATAGTTGTAAGCGTAATGTCGGAGAGCAACACTAATGTTGTGGTTACTTTCAATGAAAGGGTGGATGT
>JAKPKE010000256.1 GCA_029553855.1 Bacillota bacterium
GATTCCCACCTCAGGCATGAAGGGAACGGCTGATATTTCCGCCACTATCAACGGGCGTTCAGTCAAGATTGAAATAAAGATGAAGGACAAGCAATCCGAGGTACAACGGGAATATCAACGTAGGATTGAAGCAGCCGGAGGCATTTATCTGATCGTGCGGTCATTCGCTGAGTTTATGGACTGGTATAATCAATTCACGAAGTCATGAAATGATATGACAAAGAACAAACGCATAGAAGATGAACCCGTTTTCCTACTCCGAGGCGACGACGAAGAAATTTATTACATAGATGACCCGGAGGTGATAAGCATACTGGATGCAAAGGTAAAAAGCATGCAGGGCAAAAGTGATGACGAGATAGGCAGTGCATTACTGGCTATTGTTAATCCTGAACGTTATGGCAGATAGATTTTTCAACTTCCCGGTACAACTGATGCAGTCAGCTCCAAATATGCACGTATTTGGAGACAATGTAATGGATTATTGCATTTACAAACATAGCCTTACACTTGAGGGAGCCGCTGAAAAGAAAATGAAGGATGCCGCTAAATACTTCGGTATAACGCTGGGCAATATTTCACGCTCCCTCAGGGACGGGCGGGAGTTATACGATAATATGCCGACACGCCCGGCAATGACCGGCATAAATAAGGATTTGTTATTTGAATTTTATAAAGAGGATAAAACAGATTTAGAGATAGCCTCATTAATGGCATTCCTGGCAATTAAGAGCATTTTAGGTAAGAAGTCATATACACGAATTACAAATGAATATCTGCTCTGTCGGATGGCCGGATATGATAGTAAAAATGAATGTAATGAACTGCCGGAGTATCTTACACCGTGGTGTAAGCGTCGTGGTCTGAGCAGGATTAAATTGGAACTACAAAAGAGTTACGGCCTGAAGATTTACGCCCGATATACACGGGGCTTTTTTGTCAGCTTCAGCCTTACACTTGAGGAATTGATAAAGGAGGTTGAGATGAAACGTAAAAAGTATTATGAAATACACATGAGAAACCAACAAAGCGCAGCTGTTTTGAAGGTCTTATCTCAAATTTACCCCCATGCAAAATAGTAAAACATACACCGTACACCATATGTACACCATGTGTACACCTATAACAAAACACATAATGTGTACACTTAAGCGGCACTTAAGCGGCACTTACCTGTACACCTATATAAAGGTGTTTAATAAAGGTTCTTTACTAAGGTTCTTAAAAAAGATATTTAACATATGCTGTACGGAATTAAAATTCCGTACGTGTGTATTCATTTTTTAAAGAGATAGAACTGTAAAAAGTTTGAGTATATGAAAAAGAAAAAAAAAGAAGAGGAGTTGTACCCGATTTATTTTAACGGCAAGTGGTATGAGGAAAAAGACTGTGATGACATATTCACGGCATTTTACAGCGGCCCTTATTCACTGGGGGTTGATTGTTCTGTTTACGTTGGTGACGGCATGAGGATTTGCCCTGACGGTAGCTGGAGGGAGGCATGATGAAACAGATAACAATGACTAAGCCGCATTCGCCTCATGAAGTGAAATTCACTTCTGCCAGTGACCCTCATTTTGTCAACGTCGAGATAGTGAAGAGGGCAACAGGTGAGATGAAGGGCCAGCATTACATTTTAAAGTCGGATGTTCAGGTGTTCATTGACATGTACCGGCGTGACGGATTTGAAATATTAACAAACAATGAAGACAATGAATGATGA
>JAKPKE010000280.1 GCA_029553855.1 Bacillota bacterium
GATCCTTCCATTGCAGCCAGAATGTTTGAGGCTTTAGCCAGGAACAAGATCAATATTGCTATGATAAGCACATCAGGAACGAGGATTTCCTGTCTGATTAAAAAAGACCACATAGCAGAGGCAGTCAGGGCAGTTCATAAAGAATTTCAATTGGAGAAGGAGGATGAAGATAATGAAATTGTATAATGTGGCAATATTAGGGGCAACAGGGGCAGTGGGAGAGGAGATGACCGGGATTCTGGAAGAGAGAAACTTTCCGGTGAAAAATCTTTTACTATGCGCATCCCATCGCTCAGCTGGAAAAGAATATCTGTATAAGGGTGAAAAAATTAAAGTAAAAGAGCTGAAAGATGATTCCTTTAAAGGTATCGATATAGCTCTCTTTTCGGGCGGAGATGAGGTGAGTGAGTATTTTGCACCAATAGCCGTTAAAGAAGGAACAGTAGTCATAGATAATGGTAAATATTTCAGAATGTATCCAGAAGTGCCTCTAATTATTCCTGAGGTTAATCCAGAAGATATTAAGAAGCATAGTGGCATTATTGCCAATCCTAATTGCTCTACCACTCAAATGGTGGTGGCATTGAAACCGATTTACGATGCAGTGGGGATAAACAAAGTAATATGTGCTACTTATCAATCGGTATCAGGCACTGGAAAGGAAGCAATTGAAGAATTACAAGAACAATCAGCAGCTTTTTTGAGAGGAGAATATGTTGATATAAAGGTATATCCACACCAGATTGCCTTTAATATTTTGCCTCAAATAGGCTCCTTTGACGATACTGGATATTCTTCAGAGGAGATCAAGATGCTCCTGGAAACCAGAAAGATTCTGCATGATGATGGGATTAAAGTCTCTGCTACCACAGTCAGAGTGCCTGCCTTTAGAGCCCATGCTGAAGATATACATATTGAGACTAAAAAAGAGATAGCTCCCGAGGAGGCTAGAGAGTTATTGGCAAATTTCCCGGGTATTACGGTCATAGATAATCCTTTTGAAGGCAAGTATCCCCTATCCCTTGAGGCAGAAGGCAAGGATGAGGTCTTTGTAGGCAGAGTAAGAAAAGATCTGGCATTTGAGCCAGGGCTTGCTATGTGGGTTGTGTCAGATAATCTCAGAAAGGGTGCTGCCCTGAATACAATTCAGATTGCTGAACTATTGATTAAGTAATTTGATTTAGCTGTTTCGGAACTGCAGGAAATGCGAGGATACGGAAGAAAAGTTTACAATTATGGTATACTTGTAAGAGAGGTATATCGTATACCGTATAATGTCAGACCGTGTGAAAACTCACCTTTTTAAGCTAAAAATACAGTAAAGTGGAGGACAAAGTGTATTTTATACCATATATTTATCATCTAATCCCATATTTTGGTTAAATTAATACCATAGGTGGAGGTAAATTATTCATAGAA
>JAKPKE010000016.1 GCA_029553855.1 Bacillota bacterium
GCTGGTACACCACAGCCACTTGCTGGTTTTTCAAGGGCAAAGCTACAGGCTGACCCACTCAACCATGAAATCCCATTAATGGAATAGGGGTGCTCGGAAAATTAAGTTCCGCACTGCTCGGATTTGCACTTGCCAAAAACAACCAGTCAGCAGTTAATGCCTTTTTCTTTATTTGTTTACTCTCTTCTTTGCTTATCACTGCTGTCTTATCAAAAACAATGTTTCCTCTTTTAATAAGTTTCTCTACAATTCCAGAATTCTGTACGGTTATTGAATGACCTACTCCTACTGTATTATCACCGGGTATCATATTCAAAAGTTTTTCGTTTACTTCATCAAAGCTTTCTAAAAAGAACGCATCAATATTTCTTAACTTAAGATTGCTTATCAATCTCTTAATTCTGCTATCTTGCATTTTTAAATCTCCTTTATATTAAATAAAAGTCGCGATCATCTATAAATGTGCTTGTAATTTTGATTGCGCATAATGTGGTACGGGATTTACGACGCCGACGAACCGGATCAGCGGAGCCTTTCCATTTAGCGGCGCTTGCCGCCCGGTGAGACGGTTGCGTATTCCCAAAAAGCACGCCCTGTAACGTAAAAACTTTGTTAGACGAAGTTTCTTGCCTTGCGAAGCCAGATTCAGCTATGGACGGCTGAACCTTTTATATAACCAAATCTTACGCAATATATAAAGAATGCGAAATACTTTTTCATCTTCAACTTAATTCTTAATAAATTTATTTTCATCCCACTTAAAAAAATCTTCAAGATTTTTGCTTTTTGAATTATCATAATACTCTATTTTAAATGTAATATTATCTATCTTTGTAAGTTTTGTAGAATAAAAATCTGTGGTATCACTTATAAACAACGAAGAATAACCCTTAATGGGCAATTCTTCTATTTTTCCATCCTTCCTTATTGTAAATAACTTATAATCTCTGCCATTACTGGTTGCATACTGACCTATTGTAAAATCTATATCCTCATCGCTATTATAATCGTCAAATTGAATTTCAAATGAAGAATTAATAATCAAATGGTTCTTTATATATTTTACTTAATTCAGATTGGCTTATAACATTACCTGATTCGTCTGACAATTCTATAATAAAATAGCCCTCCCATATAGTGCCCATATATGCTCCTGGAGTCCAATCTTCATAATATTTGCCTTTGACCATTTTTAGTCTCAAATATTGATGTTCTCTATTAATAGGGATTAAATAATTATTTGACAATGTCATTGGCGATTGAATTGTAATATCTGGGCTTCCCTCCTTATTTCCACCAGAACCATTCAAGGAAGCAATATCAACTCCATTTTTAGAGGAGCAGGATGAAAGTAGCAAAATTAATATCAGAACTGAAATTATCGTACTGGTTATTCTTTTCAAAAGATTACCCCCTTTTGTTGATTCGATATTTATTACGACTGTGACGCATTTTTTTATTAGTGTGTCTCTACTTCAGATCGTCTTCTACATATTCTAAGTCATGTGATTTTGGGCGTGATGACATATTCTCTGGTCCTTTTCCCGCATATGTAGCTCTTTTCGCTCTTAGTAAAAACTGCACAGCTTCTTTCATGTTCTTCCTCTCTTGAAATAACGAAATTAATAATATATGAATTAATCAAATTTATATATTTCTCCGACCTTGTCCACCTTTTTAACAAAGGAATACTCCTTCCCTCCAATACCATGAGTATGGTAAACAAAAACATTATCCTTGGATTCTAAAAGTTCTCGAGTAGCTTGATCATCAGATACGGGCCCAATAACAGCTATTTCATCAGCATACTCCTTATCGTTCTCTGCATGTGATTTTAGGACCTCAAATTTAACAAACTGATTAGGGTGTATTTTTCTAACTTCGTTCCATTTCATATGAAACACTCTCCCAGATTTTAGTGTATACCTATTATATCATAAATTTATAAGAATTTATGATATCTGCCCATGTGCGTTTTGCGGAGCAAAATATGGCGCGGGCAGTTAAATCAAGGGTTTTTATTGTATAGGAAAGTTATACTTTCCTATACAATAAAAAAGCATGATATCCTCATGCTCCCTATGATAAATCCTGATAATATTCATTAATGTTTAGGTCTTTAACATTCCGTTCACACAACATTGCGCAAAATATATCTTTAACGCAAAATTATTGATTTATTATCCATTCCTTGGCTTCCTCTAAAGTGTTTGCCAGGTAGTAATCCCTGCCAGTAAGTCTCTTTACGGCAGCAAGTACCACTTTTTGTATACCGCCGATACCGACCAAAGCACTTGCTTTTACGTACGGGGTATTATGGTTTGCATATTCCTTGAACAACTCGCTCATTTGACTGTTAAAAATTACATTAGTGACATTTGTAATCATAAAGGCTGATTTTGGCGGTTTGGTGGCTATTAACTTTTTTGCCCTATCCATTTCTTCTTCTATTTTCTGTATGTCTTTTGTGCTCATCATAGATACGTCAAGATAGCAGATTTCTCTTCCCTTATAATGTATTATATCCACCATGTGAAACCCTCCCATTAATTATTTTGTTTCATATATTTTCTATTCGCCACATGTTTACAATATCCTCCAATATATTACATATTAATTACATATTATACTTATTCCAATCACAACTTGTTTATATATGTCATGAAAAAGATTTATCATTACAAAATTAGTTGATGCGTCTAATTTTGTACTGTCAAATATGTATTTTCCACTACATATGAATGGTGGAAAATGTTTCTCGCCATTTGAATTCAATGTAATCTGTTTGGCGCGAAACATATAGTATTCTAAATAGAAAAAACATAAACCAACGGTTTATGCTTTTTCTCTGTCATCTTCGGTTTTTTCTGCTGCTGCTTCTGCCATCGCGTGTCTTCTTGAAAGGTTTATCCTTCCCTGTTTGTCTATATCGGTCACTTTTACCAGTATTTCATCCCCTACGTTTACCACATCTTCAACCTTTTCCACCCTTTTGGCATCAAGCTTGGAGATGTGTACAAGCCCTTCCTTGCCCGGGAGTATTTCTACAAAGGCACCAAAATTCATTATTCTGGTAACCCTGCCCATGTAGATTTCGCCTTCCTTTACTTCCTTTACCAGACTCTCGATTATCTTAAGCGCCTTATCGCCTGCCGATTGATTTACAGCGGCAATAAATACTCTGCCGTCATCCTCGATGTCTATCTTTACTCCTGTTTCTGCAATTATCTTGTTGATTATCTTCCCACCCGGGCCTATTATGTCTCTTATCTTATCAGGATCAACCCTTGTGGTGATAATCTTAGGAGCGTATGGGGACAACTCTTTTCTCGGAGCACTTATTACGCTGAGCATTTTATCAAGTATAAAGAGTCTTCCAACCCTGGCCTGTTCCAGAGCCCTTTCCAGTATTTGCCTGTCAATGCCCGCAATCTTTATATCCATCTGAATTGCAGTGATTCCCTTACTCGTTCCGGCAACCTTGAAATCCATGTCTCCGAGGAAGTCCTCCATGCCCTGTATATCTGTAAGTATGGCTACATTGTCCTTCTCCTTCATAAGCCCCATCGCCACCCCTGCCACAGGAGCTTTGATAGGCACACCGGCATCCATTAACGCCAAGGTGCTTCCGCAAACACTTGCCTGTGAAGTCGAACCGTTGGAACTTACTACTTCGGATACAAGCCTGATTGTATACGGAAATTCCTCTTCGGTAGGTATCATGGGCTCCAGTGCCCTCTCGGCAAGTGCGCCGTGGCCTATTTCCCTTCTTCCCGGTCCTCTCATGAATCTGGTTTCTCCTACGCTGTATGGCGGAAAATTATAGTGGTGCATATACCTTTTTGTTTCTTCATCTGTCAAACCGTCAAGTATCTGTACGTCTCCCAAAGCACCAAGGGTTGCAATTGTAAGAACCTGTGTCTGTCCCCTGGTGAAAAGTCCTGACCCGTGCACTCTTGGGAGAATTCCGACTTCGCTGGTAATAGGTCTAATCTCATCCAGCTTTCTGTCATCGGGTCTTATTCCTTCTTCTGTTATCAGCTTCCTTACCTGTTCCTTAAGGATATCATACAATACTTCATCTATTTCTTTTTCTTTTTCAGGAAAAATCTCTTCAAAATGAACAAGGGTTTCTTCTTTAACCGCATCAATTTTTCCTTGCCTTTCCAGCTTGTCAGGTGTCCTGATAGCTTCAAGGGTCTTTTCAGTGGCAAATTCTCTTACGGCATTTTCGATTTCTTCTTCTGCTTTGAAAACTATGTATTCTTTCTTTTCCTTGCCTGCCTTTGCAACAATTTCTTCTATAAATGCAACAACCTTTTTAATGTTCTCATGTGCAAACATGATTGCTTCAAGCATTATATCCTCAGGGATTTCCTTTGCACCCGCCTCTACCATCATTACAGCATCCTTGGTGCCGGAAACGACTAAGTGGAGATCGCTTTTTTCTCTCTCTTCATTATTAGGGTTCAGTATCAGCTCTCCGTTGACTCGGCCTACCAGCACTGAGCCCGTGGGGCCATCGAATGGGATAGAGGAAATTGATAATGCTGCTGAGGAACCTATCATTGCTGCTATTTCGGGCAGATTATCCTGATCTACGGATAATACTGTTGCTATTACCTGAACATCATTTCTGTATCCGTGGGGAAATAAAGGCCTTATAGGTCTATCTATCAGTCTTGCCGACAATATGGCTTTCTCAGTAGGCCTGCCTTCCCTCTTTATGAAGCCACCGGGAATCTTTCCAACTGCATAAAGTCTTTCTTCGTAATCGACACTGAGAGGAAAGAAATCAATTCCTTGTTTTGGTTCCGCCGAAGCACACGCTGTCACAAGCACAACAGTGTCGCCATATCTGACCAAAACCGCTGCGTCCGACAACTGTGCTATTCTCCCTATCTCAATGCTTAATACTCTTCCGCCCAGCTCTAACTTAAAAACTTCCAAATTTTTACCTCCTTTCTAATCTCATATTTTATATTTCTGAAACCGGTGTCCTAACTTTTTTGCTTCACAAATAAGTTTGCACTCATATGTTAAAATCCTCATATTTGCAGCATTTCATTTTCTGCAAATAATACGAGTTTCAACACCAGGCAATAGATTTTACCGGTTTCAAAAAAGTTACTTCTATAATGTGTATAGTATATCCTTCTAATATCAAAAATAACTCAAAAGGGCGGGATTGATCCCCGCCCCCAATTACTATTTCCTTAGACCTAATTTTTCAATAATAGCACGGTATCTTTCGATGTCTTTTGCCTTGAGATAATTCAGAAGTCCCCTTCTTTGCCCGACCATCTTGAGAAGTCCTCTTCTTGAGTGATGATCTTTCTTATTTGCCTGCAAATGCTCATTAAGGTTATTGATTCTCTCTGTAAGCAGTGCAACCTGCACCTCCGGAGATCCGGTGTCGCCTTCCTTAATCTGATACTTCTGGATAAGCTCGCTCTTTGATTCCTTTGTAAATGCCATTAAATCCACCTCCTTCTTATATCTCCAAAAGCCAAGCAAACCGTTGGTGAATCGGTATACTGAGCAATTGGCATCCTTATGACAAATATGATTTTAACACATATACTTCTCTGTGTAAAGGATATTTATTCTAAATCGTGATTCTATGCTTAATCATTTTTCAGTGATTCACATAGACAGTCTATCCTGAATATCCCTCCGTATCTGATTCACAAGCTCTTCAACGCTGCCAAACCTAAACTCATCTCTTTTGTGCTTATGGAAGAATATTTCTATTTCTTCTCCATAAATGTTTTCACAAAAATCAAAAAGATGGGTTTCCACACTAAGGCTTTCTCCTTCAAAGGTTGGGTTAAAACCTATGTTGGATACGCTTTTGTATAACTTCCCGCGAACTTTTGTGGTTGTATAATATACCCCTTTTCTGGGAAGTGTTATATCATTATTAACATCAATATTAGCGGTTTTTATTCCCATTATTTCGCCGTTCTGTTTGCCGTAAACAACCTTTCCGTACACAGAAAAATCCCTTCCAAGATATTCTGCTGCCTTATCCATGCGACCGCTTCTTATTATATGCCTTATAAGGCTGCTGGATACAATATGGCCCTCTATTTCTACTGCTTCTGCTACTATTACTTTGAAACCGTGTTTTTTCCCATATTCCTTTAGAATATCGGTATCGCCTTCTCCTTTGGCCCCAAACCTGTAGTTATAGCCGACAACAACAGATTTTGCATTGAAGCGTCCTAGCAAAATATGCCTTATGAATTCCTCCGGTTTCATATCCCTGACATTTTCAAAATCTTCAAGATAGAGAGCATCCACTCCCATATCTTCTATAATTTCGGCTCTTTTGTTATTATCTGTAATCATATAAAAATGTCTCTTAGGTTCCAGTATTTTCCTTGGATGCGTGTTAAAAGTGTATACCATGCTTTTTGTTCCCTGCAGCACGGACTCTTCTACCAAAAGCTCTATCAGCTTCTTGTGCCCCAGATGTACACCATCAAAACTTCCCAGTGCCACGCACCATGATTCATGTATTTTTGTGCTTTCATAACCTTCAATTATCTGCAAGATAACCACCCTTGTTATAAAATAGATATGCCGGATATGTTCCGGTTCATATAAATATATTTTCTGTTTTAATGTAAAGCCTCTGTCTGCCTGTGTCGTTATATACGCTGCCTATTCCTATAAATCCATTTTCTCCATATAGACATACACGTTCATTTTCGGTAATTCCTTCAAAACCTTGCCTCACCCCCTGCTCAAACAGGAGGCTGCCATTCATTATCGAACTTAAAGCAGACTGTTTGATTATAATAGCTTTATAGTGCCTGAAAAGTATTTCAACACTTTTTATAATATCAGCCAAACGATTATCCTCGGCTGCTGCTTTTATCTCTTCCAGGGTATTGGAATCTTCAATCTTAAAGGGAGAAGCTTCAAGTCTTACAAGCTGTGACATATGTGCGCCGCAGCCCAGTGCCTCTCCTATATCATAACACAAACTCCTTATATATGTTCCTTTCGAACACAATATATCTATCATTGCTTCATTTTCCGACAGCATATCTATCAGCTTAAGCTCATATATTTCTACATTTCTTTCAGGTATTTGCACCTGTTTTCCTTCTCGTGCATATTGGTACAGCTTTTTCCCTCCCAGTTTTAATGCGGAGTAAATAGGAGGCTTCTGGCTTATTGTTCCTTTGAAGTCTTCAAGGGCATCTTCAATCATTTTTGGATCGATGCTTGAAATCCCTGTTTCTCTGGTTATCTTCCCGTAGCTGTCATAAGTATCCGTTACTGTACCGAATTTGATATTTGCTCTATATAATTTCCGCCCATCGCTAAGGTATCCGACAGCTTTGGTAGCTTTGCCGATACATACGGGCAGCACTCCTGCAGCCTCCGGGTCCAATGTTCCGGTGTGCCCCGCTTTTTTTATGCCCAGAACTTTTCTTATAAACGATATCACATCGTGGGATGTCATTCCGGGGGGCTTTAAGACACTTATTATTCCATTCATTCTATTCTCCTATGTGTTTATGGAAACAAAAGGGTTATACTAACTTTATTTCGTTTTGCATTACTGGATATGGCTGTATTCTGCAATTATTGCATTTATTACTTTTTCTTTTGCTTCGGAAATCGATCCTTCGATTGTACATCCTGCGGCATGTAAATGGCCGCCTCCGCCGAATTGAACAGCTACAGCTGTCACATCAAATGCCTTTTTTGATCGGAGCCCGACTTTTATTTCACCCGTTTCAAGTTCCTTAAGAAATACGGCCACTTCTACACATTCAATGTCTCTTGCAAGATTTATAATTCCGTCGCTGTCTTCATCTGCTGCATTGGCATCTTTCATCTGTTCTGCCGTTATACTTATACAGGAAATACTGCCATTATGATAGAACTCCAAGGAATTCAACGCATTTTTCATCAGTAATATCTTTGCCTTTGAGTTGTTCTGATAAATCCTTTCAAACATCAAAGGTATATCTACCCCATTATTGATAAGATCCCCCGCTATTTGGTGGGTCGCAGCTGTTGTGCTGCTGTATTGAAATTTCCCGGTATCTGTTACAATTGCGGTATAAAGGCATTCGGCTGTTTCCGTATCCAAGCCGATATTCATTTCTTTTATCAGGTAATATATTATTTCTCCTGTTGCCGATGCATTGGAATCTACGAAATTAATATTGCCAAACCCACTGTTGCTTATATGATGATCGATATTTATAACGAAGTTACCTTCTTTATATAGTTTTGCTTTTCCAAGCCTTTCAGCATCACCGCAATCAAGAGCAATCACCGCATCATAGCTTTCAAATTTACCCGGCTTTTGAACTTCTTCTGAGTTCTTTAAAAACCTGTATATCTTGGGAATATTGTCGTCAAGCATAAAGCAAACATCCTTGCCGGCTTTTTTCAATGCGTTGTATAGGGCAAGGCTTGACCCGACACTGTCCCCATCGGGCATAATATGAGACACTATGGCAATTTTACTGCTCTCATTTATTTTACTTATTATTTCGGGAAAAATCAAAGGCTTTCCCCTCCGTCCTTTTCATTTACCTCTTTTATCAATTTGTTGATATAAGCGCCGTGCTCAATAGAGTTATCCAGCTCAAAAATAACTTCCGGTGAATAACGGAGTTCTATATTTTTCCCCAGCTCACGCCTGATAAATCCTGCAGCGCTGCTCAGTCCTTTCATTGTGGACTGTTTTTCTTCATTATTGCCGAGTACGCTGACGTATACCTTGGCATACCTTAAATCCGGAGTCACTTCTGCAGATACAACGCTGCACATTGTTGAGATTCTGGGGTCATTCAGGTCGTTTCTGATTATATCGCTTACTACTCTTTTTACTTCTTCTGATATCCTGTTTATTCTATGCTTAGACATTATTATGCACCTGCCTATTTTCAAATTCCGTATCCAAGATTCGAGTATTCCGGTATTTTGGAAAAGGCCTCTAAGTCTTGACCTAATTCTCGTATCTCTCATCTTGTGTCGTATTTCTACTTTCTCGGTACCGCTTCGATAATGAAAGCTTCTATAATGTCCCCCTCTTTTATATCATTGTATTTTTCTATGTTTAGTCCGCATTCATATCCGGAATTTACTTCTTTTGCATCATCTTTAAATCTCTTCAAAGATGCAAGATTTCCTTCGTGTATTACTATACCATCCCGGATTACTCTGATTTCATTATTTCTGTTAATCTTTCCGTCAGTGACATAACAGCCTGCAATAGTGCCGACCGCGGATGCCTTGAAGGTAGCCCGTACTTCTGCGTGTCCAAGCACTGATTCTTTGTATTCCGGTTCCAGCATACCCTTCATGGCAGCTTCAATATCCTCAATAGCATTGTATATAACCCTGTAAAGTCTGACATCCACTTTCTCCTTTTCAGCTAAAGCTGCTGCCATAGGCTGAGGCCTTACATTGAAACCGATTATTATTGCATTGGAAGCTGAAGCCAGCATTACGTCGGTTTCGGTTATGGCGCCTACACCGCCGTGTATGGTATTTACTTTAACCTCTTCATTGCTAAGTCTTGCAAGGGATTGCTTAACAGCTTCAACAGAACCCTGCACGTCGGCTTTCACAATTATATTGAGATCCTTTACCTTACCTTCCTTTATCTGGCTGAAAAGTTCCTCAAGAGATATAGTCTGCTTGCTCTGAATCTGTGTAAGACGCTGCTTGTCTTTACGCTTTTCAGAAATGGTTTTTGCTGTTTTTTCATCCTCCACAACCATGAAAATATCTCCCGCATCGGGAACCTCGCTAAGTCCCTGTATCTCTACAGGCATTGAAGGGCCGGCTTTTTTGATTCTCTTTCCTTTGTCATCTATCATACCCCTGACTTTTCCGAAAGTATTACCTGCGATGAAATAGTCCCCCAGGCTTAGAGATCCGTTCTGTATCAGTAGCGTGGCCACCGGACCTTTGCCCTTGTCAAGCTCTGCTTCTATTACCGTACCGATTCCCTTTTTATTGGGATTAGCCTTTAGCTCCTGCATTTCGGCAACCAACAATATCATTTCAAGAAGAGTTGATATTCCCTCCTTTTTCTTGGCAGAAACCAGGACCATTACTGTATCTCCGCCCCAATCCTCGGGAATAAGTCCGTATTCTGTAAGCTCCTGTTTGACTTTGTCGGGATTAGCTCCTGATTTGTCTGTTTTGTTTATGGCTACAATTATTGTAACATTTGCTGCTTTTGCATGGTTTATTGCTTCCACAGTCTGCGGCATAACACCGTCGTCTGCTGCAACAACTAGAACGGCCATATCGGTAACCTTTGCTCCCCTGGCCCTCATTGAAGTAAAAGCTTCATGCCCCGGAGTGTCCAGGAAGGCGATTTTTCTATCACCTATATTTACTGTATAAGCACCTATATGCTGTGTGATACCGCCTGCCTCTGTAGCAATTACATTTGCCTCTCTTATTGCATCTAATAGTGATGTCTTTCCATGGTCAACATGTCCCATAATAGTTACTACCGGCGGCCTTGGCTTTAAATCTTCGGGTTTATCTTCTTCGGTCTTAAGGAGTACCTCCTCACTGTCTTTATCTATGAGCCTTTCTACAGCGGTACTGAATTCTTCACATATTATCTGCGCTGTTTCAAAATCCAGAATTTGATTTATATTTGCTATTATTCCCAGGAGTAAAAGCTTCTTTATTATTTCTGTTACCGGTTTCCCAAGTCTTTCGCTCAGATCCTTAACTGATATTGAATCCCCAATCTTTACAGGCTTCTTAGGCGCATTAATTTCTTCACGTTTTGTTTCTTCATAGCCCTTCTGCTTAAAATTCTTGTTAAAAGGCCTTCCCTGCCTTTGCCTGTATGGCTGCTTGTTTTGAGTAGTCCTAGTCTGATTCTTCTTTCCGATTCTTTCTACCTTTTTAAAATCTTTTTTAGAATCTATTTGTACAGTTTCATCATCTATTTCCGCTGTATCGGTAATGGGTCTCCCTAAAACGCCAGACGGTTTGTTATTCTTTACAGGATGCTGCTGCGGTTTGTTTACAGTCTTGTTATTTCTATTATCATAAGAGCTTTGCGGTCTTTGTTCCTGTCCTTGTGCAGGCTTTGGCTGTGTCTGCCGAAGCTGAGGCGGTTTTTGCTGTACCTGCCCCGTTTGCTGCGGCTTTGGCTGTGCCTGCCGAGGCTGAGGCGGTTTTTGCTGTACCTGCCCCGTTTGCTGCGGCTTTGGCTGTGCCTGCCGAGGCTGAGGCGGTTTTTGCTGTACCTGCTCCGTTTGCTGCGACTTTGGCTGTGCCTGCCGAGGCTGAGTCGGTTTTTGCTGTACCTGCTCCGTTTGCTGCGGCTTCTTATTTGTATGTTTAGGTGTTTGAACAGACTTCGAAGCCTCTATTTTCTTTGCTGCAGCTTCAGTTTTTTTATCCTGTTTCCCCATATGGCCTTTGATTAGAGCAATATCACCATCTTCTAATGCACTCATATGATTATTTACATTTATATTAAGTTCTTTTGCTGCTGCAACGAGCTCCTTGCTTTGAATTCCCAGTTCTTTGGCCAATTCGTATATTCTTATTTTTCCCAAGAAAATCACCCCCAGGTTTTTCATTATTATCTTTATAATCACAAGTTTTTCTTCAGGTTTTCGCAGAAATTTTCATCAGTGATTCCTAATACAGATCTTGAACTTTTTCCAATGCTATTACCAAACTCTTCTTTTGCGCCCCAGACAATAAACGGCACCTTGTAAAAATCAGCCGTATTTTCAATGCGTTTCCTGGTGTTGTCGGAGGCATCCTCAGAGATTATCGCAAGTTTTATTTTTCCGCCCCTTATTGAATTCCTAACGGCATCTTCCCCCGTAATAAGTTTGCCGGCTTTATTGGCAAGACTTATTATTGAATATGCTTTATTCATCTGAAAGCTGCTCCCTTAAACTAGTAAACAAATCCGCCTCTACCGGCGTTTCCAGTGCATTTTGCACCCTTTTTCCTTTAACAGCAGTTTCAAGGCATTGCAGGCTTGGGCATATATAGCAGCCTCTTCCGGGCGCCTTTCCAACCTTATCTATGCTTACTTTTCCTTCGGGGCTTCTTACTATTCTTATGAGTTCCTTTTTTGGCTTCATCTCATTACAGCCAAGGCACTTTCTGAGAGGTACCTTTCTTTTTTTTTTCATAGAACCAACCTCCTTTAACTGCTGGAAATCTGTGATTGACTCTTTATATCGATTTTCCATCCGGTAAGCTTTGCTGCCAGCCTTGCATTCTGCCCCTCCTTGCCAATAGCAAGTGAAAGCTGTGAATCGCCTACTACAACCCTTGCGGAGTTTGTTTCCTTATTTGTATTGACCTCTATAACCTTTGCAGGACTCAACGCACTGCCGACAAAAATTTCAGGATCATCATTCCACTCAACTATGTCAATTTTTTCTCCCCTCAGCTCTTCTACTATTACCTGAACTCTCTGGCCCCTCTGGCCTACACATGCTCCAACCGGATCAATATTTTCATCATGAGAAAACACAGCCAATTTTGTTCTCGAACCGGCTTCCCTGGCAATACCTTTTATTTCAACTACGCCGCTTTGAATTTCAGGGACCTCAAGTTCAAACAATCTCCTAACCAATCCCGGATGAGTCCTGGATAGTATTATTTGAGGACCCTTTGTAGTCTTCTTGACTTCCACAATATATGTTTTTATTCTGTCGCCGATGTTGTACGCCTCATTGGGAGTTTGTTCTCCCAAGCTTAAAATGGCCTCCGTTTTACCAAGGTCTATAAATACGCTGTTCTTTTCTTTTCTTTGGACAAGGCCGGTCACAATTTCGTTTTCCCTGCTTATAAACTCATCAAATATTATGCCTCTTTCTGCCTCGCGGATTCTTTGAACTACTACCTGCTTTGCAGTCTGAGCTGCAATTCTTCCGAAGTTTTTCGGTGTTACCTTTGTCTCAACCATGTCGCCAATTTCGTAATTCTTGTTCAAGGATTTGGCTTCCTGCAGGCTTATTTGCTGCAGCTCGTTCTCAACTTCTCCGGCTACAGTTTTCAGCGCGTATACGTCAACTTCGCCTGTTTCCCTGTTTATTGCTACCTTCACATTCTGTGATGACCCAAAATTTTTCTTGAAGGCTGAAACCAATGCAACATCGATTGCATCAATCAGAAACTCTTTTGAAATTCCCTTTTCCTTAGCGATCTGTTCCAAAGCCTGGAGAAACTCTCCATTCATTTACTGCTCCCTCCCATGCAATAATTTGCTAAAATTTAATTACAGGCCTGATAAGAGCAATGGTGCTCTTGCCTATATGCAGCAATTTACCGTCTGCTTCTATCATTACTTCTTCTATTGAATGTCCTTTCAGAATGCCTTCCAGGACTTTCTTGCCGTTTAGCGGTGTAAAAAGCTTTATTTCAATAAGTTTTCCATTGTTCTTTTCGTAATCTCTGTCGGTCTTTAAGGGTCTGTCGATTCCGGGTGAGGATACTTCAAAAATATATGACTGTACTATCGGATCTGCTTCGTCAAGCAGCTCACTCAATTCTTCGCTTACAGACTGGCAGTCATTTATTGTTATTCCTCCCTCCTTATCTATATATACCCTGAGATACCAGCTGGGGCCCTCTTTCTTGAATTCAATTTCAACTAATTCAAAGTTATTTCTGTCAATTATAGGCTTAGCCAGTTCATAGACAATGTTTTCAACTTTTCTTTCAGCCATGGCTATTCTCCTTTTAATCTGTTATTCTGATTTCTAAAGCCCATTGCCTGCATAATAATACGAAAGAGTGGGATTGCCCACTCTAATCTTAAAGTCGATTTCATTAACTCAGGAAACATAATTTCCCTATTCAAAAAAATTA
Source organism: Bacillota bacterium (assembly GCA_029553855.1). Lineage (GTDB taxonomy): Bacteria > Bacillota > Clostridia > Lutisporales > Lutisporaceae > BRH-c25. The sequence goes on from JAKPKE010000016.1 coordinate 13,858, forward strand.
TAGCACTTTTCAATATTACATGCAAGCTTAATGTTTCTCAATATTGCATTGTTTATACTTCAAGACTGCTATCATTTGAAAACAAGCTTAATTGATTGCTTCCAGGAAGTCCGTTCAAACACCCGTGATTATTCAGCACTTCAATTACCGTCTTGGAAACCTTTGCCCTTTCCCTAAGGTCTTCCATTGATATGAAATCTGATTCTCTTCTTGCATTATCAATATTTTGTGCTGCACTGGCACCTACACCCTGGAGAGAACCCAGGGGAGGAAGTATTCCTTCATCCGTTACCGCGAATTTCTTTGCATCGGACTTATAAAGGTCTACAGGCAATAACTTTATACCTCTCAAATACATTTCATAGGCTACCTCCATTAAGGTCATAAGGTTTTTTTCCTTTGCAGTTGCATTATTCCCCAACTTATTAATTTCTATCCATTTCGACTTTATTTCATCAATGCCCTTTACACAAAGGTCCGCGTCAAAATCATCCAGCTTTGTAGTAAAATAAGCCGCATAAAATGCTTCCGGGTAAAAAACCTTGTAATAAGCCACTCTGAAGGACATCATGACATATGCCGCGGCATGAGCTTTTGGAAATAGGTATTTAACTTTTTTGCATGATTCTATATACCATTCAGGAATATTCCGCTCTCTCATTGCTTCTTCATACTCCGGTGTCAAACCTTTGCCTTTTCTTACGTTCTCGGCTATCTTGAATGAAGTCTTAGGATTTACTCCCTTATAGATAAGAAAAAGCATAATATCATCCCTGGTGGAAATCACCTCTTTGAGAGTTGCCATACCGCTTCTGATAATATCCTGGGCATTGTTGAGCCATACATCGGTACCGTGAGACAGTCCGGCAATCCTTACAAGTTCTGCAAAAGTCTTGGGTTTTGTATCCATAAGCATCTGCCTTACAAATCTGGTTCCAAATTCCGGCACTCCAAGACTTCCGACCTGACAATCAATCTCTTTCAGGCTTATCCCAAGGGCTTCTGTTGTTATAAAAAGGCTTAAGGTCTTAGGTTCATCCAGAGGTATATTATTGACGCTGAAGCCTGTAATATCCTCAAGCATCCTGATCATTGACGGTACATCATGTCCAAGTATATCCAGCTTTAGAAGCCTGCCGTTTATGGAACGATAATCAAAATGCGTAGTTATAACATTTGATTCGGCATCGTCTGCAGGTCTTTGAACAGGAGTAAAGTTATAAATGTCGGTATAATCAGGAACTATAATAATTCCCCCCGGGTGCTGTCCGGTAGTTCTTTTAATTCCGGTACACCCTCTAATAAGCCTGTTCATTTCAGCATTACTGATATTTATGCCCTTCTCCTCATAGTATTTCTTTATAAAACCGTATGCGGTTTTATCGGCAATTGTTCCTATCGTACCCGCTCTAAAAACAAACCCTTTCCCAAAAAGCTCCTCAGTGTATTTATGGGCCTCCGGTTGATATTCTCCAGCAAAATTCAAATCAATATCAGGTTCTTTGTCGCCCTCAAATCCAAGAAACATCTCAAAAGGAATGTCATGACCCTCTTTTTTAAGTATTGAGCCGCACTCCGGGCAGTTCTTGTCGGAAAGATCGATACCCGATTCCACAGAACTCTCCGTAAAAAACTCTGCATATTTGCAATTCGGGCAGAGATAATGAGGTGGCAAAGGGTTAACTTCAGTAATATTGCACATTGTAGCGACAAAAGAAGAACCTACAGATCCCCTGGAACCGACAAGATATCCGTCATTCATGGATTTTGTCACCAGCTTTTGTGCAATAACATACATTACTGCATAACCATTATTTATTATTGAATTCAACTCTTTATCAAGTCTTTTTGATACAATTTCGGGAAGGGGATTTCCGTATAACTCGTAAGCCTTGCCCATTGCCATATCTCTTACCTGTTCTTTTGCCCCTTCAATCTTAGGCGGATATGTATCTTCAGGTATTGGGATAATATCTTCTATTTGTTCCAATATACTGTTGGGGTTGTGCACAACAACTGAATATGCTGTTTCCTTGCCCAGATACTTGAATTCCTCAAGCATTTCGTCAGTGGATTTAAAATATAAAGGTGCTTGTTCGTCGGCATCCGGATATCCCTGTCCGGCCATTATTATACGTCTGAATATCTCGTCCTCAGGCTCAAGAAAGTGAACATCCCCTGTTGCGACCACAGGCTTGTTAAGCTTTCTCCCCAACTCTATGATACGCCTGTTTATTGCTTCAAGCTCCGCCCTACTTGATACCATACCGTCTTTAATTAAAAATTCATTATTGCCTTTTGGTTGTATTTCCAAATAATCATAGAATTTTGCATTTTCGATTATTGTATTTTCATCCAGGTTGTTCAGAATATTCCGGAATACCTCCCCCGCCTCACAAGCCGAACCGATTATCAGGCCCTCCCTATACTGCATAAGAAGGCTTTTAGGTATCCTGGGCCTTTTATAGAAAAAATCCAGATGGGACATTGATATTAGCTTGTAAAGGTTCTTCAGGCCTGTCATGTTTTTAGCCAGCATCACTATATGGTATGATTCCTGGGTTTTATAGCTTCTTCCTGTACCGGACAGTTTATTTATATCTGCGATATCACTTATTCCCTTTTCCCTCAGAATTTTCATAAATTTAAGCATTATCTCCGCAGCTGCTTCCGCATCATCATCAGCCCTATGATGATTTTCAAGGCTTATACCCAAGTATTCGCAGACAAGATTGAGCTTGTGCCTGTTCAGTTCAGGCAGCAGAATTCTTGAGAGTTGGAGCGTATCAATTATTGTGTTCTTAAAAGCAAGCCCCAATTCTCTTGCCTTCGCAATGATGAATCCGCAGTCGAAGCTTGCGTTGTGTGCTATTATAGGGGAATCCTTTACGAATTCAAGGAATTTAGGCAGTACCACTTTAATTGTATCCTTGCCTTTAACCATCCCATTGGTAATTCCCGTAAGTCTGGTGATATTTTCAGGTATTGGTATTCCCGGATTAATAAGCTCTGAAAATCTATCCACCAGCTTCCCATTTCTCATCTTGACTGCGCCTATCTCGGTTATACTGTCTCTCGCAGGGGAAAGCCCCGTAGTCTCTATATCAAATACTACATACTCATCATCAAAACTTCTGCTTTGAACATTATATACTATCGGTATCCCATCATTGACAAAGTATCCTTCTACTCCGTATATTACTTTTACACCATACTGTTTTGATGCCTCATAAGCCTCCGGAAATGCTTGAGCCACTCCGTGATCAGTTATCGCCACAGCTTTGTGTCCCCAAGTCTTTGCTCTTTTTATCAGATCTGTTGCTGAGCAGATTCCGTCCATTGCACTCATTCCGGTATGGGCGTGGAGTTCTATTCTTTTTTTCTCAGCACTGTCCAGACGAGCGGTCTTTTCTGCCTCAATAATACTTATGGGATATATGACCAGTTCTTTTATGTACTGGTCATACTGTATATCGCCCTTAATTCTTATATATCTGTTGTCGGTAATGTTTTTTATTAGCTTGGCGGTACCATTCTCTTCTTTTACAAATATTTTTGCTGTAATTGAATTGGTATTATCTGTTATGTTAAATGTAATAATTGTCCTTCCGTTATTTAATGTCTTTACCTCGTTATTGAATACATTTCCCTGAACTGTTACCCTGCCGGAGTCTTCCGTTATCGAAGCGATGCTCATTGGGATATCATTAAAGGTATTGCCCATGATGGCAGAATTCTTTTTTCCTTTCATACCGTCAATATTTCTATTCTGTTTCATCGTCTCAGCTACTATCTTATTTTCTTCTTCTAAATAGCATTTCAGGTATTCATCTTCACAGAACCTTTCTTCACCATTGGAGCATATCAACACCTGTGAATCAATACTAAAATATTTCTTCATATACTCGGAAATAATATTATGACATTTTTTCAGAGTCAGGTAACTTGCTGCTTCCTTGGATGGTGAAATAAGCTTAATAATATTATTATCAAGGCAAATTGAGGAATCCATAATAAAACCCGTAAAAGACGGATTATCTGCGATTATTGCCTTTCTCAGATCCTCCCATTGTGAGTCGATAAACTCTTTTGTGTCTATATTAAAGGATGACTCATCAACAACGATATGTGCTCCATTCAAACCAAAATTTTCCGTTACCCGTTCTTCTATTTTATAGAGCTCAGATATTGGAACAATCTCCTTTAACTTAATGACCAGCTCCCATTCCCTGGACTTTTTCATAACCCTGATTTTAATTAATTCGAACTTGTCCCCATATTGCATAAAAAAGTCCGATTCCAACTTTGTATTGTTTTGCATAAAGACCTCCATTTAAACTCCGGCTTCCTATTTATAAGCTTCTGAACGGTTTGGAACCGTTCCCTACTTTGATTCTTTTTTGATGTTGTAGTTGCTTAAAGTTTTGACAATATCCCAATACATTCTGAGACGCTCTTGTACGCCTTTAATAATCCCGAGCTTCTCTTCTTTGGTTAAATGCGTCATTTCCGGTAGATCTACTTCCTGAATTCTTGCTGAAGTTCTTTTCAGATATTTGGTTAGTGCTGTTTCAACACCATACCTTGTAATATCAATATTAGGTATTTTATCAATTATTGACCTTTTTATTGCCCTTTGTCCTGAAAGATAAGGGCTTACCTTCTGTGCAAGATCTGTTGCTATCCTCCCATTTTTGAATATCCCAATTGTCATATCCGCATCGTTTTCTATAACAGGTTCAATCAGGCTCAATATGTGCTTTTCTGTGAGCCCTATAAGATCGGCATCTAAAAATAGTATTATCTCAGTTTTGCATTTATTAATACCTGCCTTAATTGCACCGCCTTTTCCGATATTCTCATTTAATTCAATTACTTCAGCACCGCATTTTTTCGCTATCTCCGCAGTCATATCGCTTGACCCGTCACTTACTACAATGATTTTTTGAATTTTATCGACATTTTTTACGCAATTTACTACGTTAGCTATCGTCTGTTCCTCATTATACGCAGGAATAATTGCGGTTACATTCATAGGGGCCCCTCCTTCTGGAACAATATCACTTTAGTATTATCATTGCATGATACAATGAAATTATTCGGACTGAAAAACTTCTATTTCCTTCATTAGTTCTTTAATCACGTCTTTCTGTGGTATTTTCTTTTCTATCCTGCCTTTAAGGAACAGCACAAACTCCTTATTGCCCCCTGCAATACCCAGGTCAGCCTCCTTTGCTTCCCCAGGTCCATTTACTGCACACCCCATTACAGCAAGTTTCATAGGCCTTCTCACTTTTATTCTGCTCATAAGGTCTTCCACTGTTTCTACAATTCTAATCAGGTCCACATCAGTCCTTCCGCAGGTAGGACAGGATATTATTTCAATACCGCTTTTCACAAGTTTCAGACTTTTGAGTATTTCCTTTGCAGCATAAATTTCCTTGGCAGGGTCACCGGTCAACGATACCCTTATTGTATCTCCAATATTGTTGTAGAGAAGAATGCCCAGCCCGACTGAGGATTTTATTGATCCCGAAAACACAGTACCTGCTTCAGTAACACCTAAATGCAAAGGATAATCCGTAAGCTTCGATACCTTCATATAGCTTTCTATAGTAAGCAGTACATCAGATGATTTTATAGATATCACTATATCGCCAAAATCCATTGATTCAACAAGCCTTACATTATTCATGGTGCTTTCTGTCAAAGCCTCGGCCGTAGGATATCCATATTTCTTCAGTACATCTTTTTCCACAGACCCGGAATTTGTGCCTATTCTGATAGGTATTCCCCGCTTTTTGGCAACTTCAATTATTTGCCTGACTCTTTCCTTATCTCCGATATTCCCGGGATTGATTCTTATTTTGTCTGCACCATTAATAATTGACTGAATAGCAAGCCGGTAGTCAAAGTGTATATCCGCCACCAAAGGTAGTGCTATTTCACGCTTAATCTGTTTTATCGCTTCTGCAGCTTCCATATCCGGCACTGCCACTCTGACAATATCGCATCCTGCTTCCTGCAATCTTTTTATTTGTTCTACCGTTCCAACTGCGTCCTGAGTCTTGGTATTGGTCATAGATTGTATAAGAATCGGTTCTCCTCCCCCGATATACCTGTCCCCTATTCTTATTTTTCTGGTATTTGTACTCAAAATTTTGTCCCCCTACCTAAATATCTCAATCAGGTTAAATCTGATAATATCCTTATACATCAGAAATAATGAAAGTGCCATAAGGGCTACAAGCCCAACAAAATGCACTACTCCTTCCTTCTCAGCAGGCATCGGCTTTCTTCTTATAAGCTCAATCAGAAGAAAGGTAAGCCTTCCTCCATCCAAGGCAGGTACAGGCAACAGGTTCAGTATCCCAAGATTCAAACTGATTATAGCGGTTAAATAAAGCACGCTGAATAACCCCATTTTTGCAGCTTCATTCATATATACGATTATAGATATGGGTCCGCTTACTTCATCTGCATTGGTTTTCCCGGTAATCAGTTTTCCCAGGAAGATTAGCATCATTTTGGCTACCGAGCCGGTCGTCTTTATTCCTTCCGGCAGTGAAAAACCTCCTACTGTAATCTTCTGGGCAATTCCAATGACAATGTCTTCAGTGTTGAGGTTCTTAACCGGTACCAGCCGAACCTCTTTCAGAACACCTTTGCGCTTAAAAGTCACGGTAATTTGTTGTCCTTCATATTTGCCGACTTCAGGTTTAATTTCATTCCAATTGCTTATATTTACATCATTTATTTTTATGATTTCGTCTCCCGAGACAATGCCGGCCTTCTCAGCAGGCATTCCCACTGTAACCTGGCCTATAACCGGTGCACTTACCGGTGAAACTACCAATGAATATATCAGTATTGTAATCAGAGTATTTACCAAAGGCCCTGCTACTATAGCAGCGATCCTGCTTTTTAAAGGCCTGTTGCTGAAAGCTCCGGGATCGTTATGGTCTTCATCCTTATCCAGCATAAGGCAATATCCCCCAATAGGAAAAGCCCTTAATGAATATGTTGTTTCCCCAAATTTCCTGCTGATTATTTTAGGCCCCATACCCAGAGCAAATTCCACAACTTTGATCCCTCCAAGGCGAGCAGCAGCAAAATGCCCTGCCTCATGAGCAAATACTATTGCATTGAATATCAGTATAGCAACAATTACCGTCATTAACTACAACACCCCACTTTATATAAGTTGTTCAGTGTTTCTCTTGACCACCGGTCAAGATCTGCCACATCATCAATACTTAAATCTTTTATTATTTTATGTTTATCCAAAGTCCTTTCAATAAGGTTCCCAATATCCAGGAAGCTTATTTTACCATCAAGAAATAACCGGACTGCTTCTTCGTTGGACCCGTTTAAAACTACACAGGCACTGTCCCCCATTTCCAGAGCCCTGAATGCCAGCCTTAAGCATTTAAACTTCTCAGTGTCAGGTTTATAGAAATTCAATTCAACAATAGAGGTAAGGCTAAGTTTTTTCCCTCCCATAGCAAGCCTTTCGGGATATGTAAGGGCATATTGTATAGGTATTTTCATATCCGGCAGTCCCAGTTGAGCAATAACTGTGCCGTCCACAAATTCAACTGCGGAATGTACTATGCTTTGGGGATGCACGCATACTTCTATAGCCTCCGGCATTACGTCGAACAGCCATCTTGCTTCTATAACCTCAAGTCCTTTGTTCATAAGGGTAGCAGAATCTATAGTTATCTTTCTTCCCATGGACCAGTTGGGATGCTTCAAAGCGTCCTGAACAGTAACTGCTTCGAGCTCCTCCATGGTTTTTGTCCTGAAAGGCCCGCCGGAAGCAGTCAATATGATCTTGGATATTGCATTTCTACTATTGCTGCCTATGCTCTGAAATATCGCCGAATGTTCGCTGTCGACCGGAAGCATTCTGACTTTATTCTTCTTTACCTCTTTTGTTATGATCCTGCCGGCTGCAACAAGAGTCTCCTTGTTAGCCAGTGCAATATTTTTACCTGCTTTTATGGCATTGTATGTGGGTACAAGTCCGGCTATGCCTACAATTGCAGATACCACAGTGTCACAGTTCTCTGCAACAGCTGCATCTGTAATGCCTTCTAACCCTGCAGTGAGCTGTGTCATACCGCCAATCCGCTTTTTCAGTTCCTTGTATTTCGTTTCGTCCCTGATTGCTGTAATTCTTGGTTTGAACTCCCTTACCTGAGCCTCCAGAAGATCAATATTTGAATTGGCAGCCAAAGCCTCCACTACGAATTCTGATGGATTTTCCTTTATTATTTCTAAAGTCTGAGTACCGATTGAACCTGTGGACCCAAGTATTGATAATCTTTTCATATCAATTCCCCTACTAATGCAAAATAGTAGTATATTACCGGCGCAGTAAAGAGAATGCTGTCAAATCTGTCCAGTATTCCTCCGTGTCCCGGTATAATATTCCCAAAATCCTTTATTCCCGTATATCTTTTGATATATGATGCAGCTAAATCGCCTACTTCCGATGCAATGCTGCAAAGAAATCCGGAAATTGCAAAATGCATTATCCTTATATCTATTCCAAGATTGTTAATGATAACACCTGCAATAATGCTGACTAACACAGATCCGACAATACCTCCCAAAGCTCCTTCAACGGTTTTATTGGGACTGATTTTTGGGCATAACCGCACTCTTCCAACCAATATTCCGGCAAAATAGGCAAATGTATCAGTAAACCATGCGGCAACAAAAGGCAGCCATAGTATTATACTCCCATATTTCAGCTTTTCTATGAAAAGTAAGTGGCTGAAAAGAAATGGTATGTACGCTATCCCCAAAATATTTATAGATATTTCCATTATATTATGTTTTTGCGCAATTATATCTATTGTAAACAATGCCATAACCGAAAATGCAATAATAAACCCCGGCCTGTCAAATGTAATAGGAAGTCTAAACATAATAAAATATATAATAACGGCAATATAGCCGAACATTCTGTTCGTATTTATATTTATGTTCCCCAAAGCCCTGTAGAATTCGTAAAGGCCTACCAAAGAAATCGCTGCAACAAAAATGTAGAGAAACAATCCTCTAAAGTATAGAACAGCTATTATTAACGGTACCCCAAACACAGCACTTAATAATCTTATCTTTAACATGTCAACCTCCATTATTTCAATGCGCCAAAACGTCTATCCCTGCTTTGATATTCCAATATCGCCGAACGAAGCTCCTTTTCATCAAAATCCGGCCAAAGCCGGTCTGTGAACATAAGTTCGCTATAGGCGCCCTGCCAAAGTAAAAAGTTGCTTATCCTTTGTTCGCCGCTTGTTCTTATTATCAAATCAGGATCCGGATCATTTCCCGTATATAAGAGATTTGAAAACATTGCTTCATCAACAGAATCAATATCAATGCTTCCGTCATTTATACACCTAACAAGCTTTTTACAGGCTTTCAATATCTCTGCCCTGCCCCCATAGTTCAATGCTATATTGAATTGCAGCCCACGATTGTGCTCCGTCAGTATTACAGCCTCTTGTATTTCTGCTCTTGTTTGAGCCGGCAGCATATCCGGCTCTCCCAGTATTTTGATCTTTACACCGTTGTGATGAAGTGTACCAACTTCTTTTCTCATATACTCCGTCAGCAGGTTCATAAGATAATTGACCTCATCCCGGGGGCGTTTCCAGTTCTCTGTTGAAAAGGCAAATACCGTCAAAATCTTTATTCCGATATCACTGCAATACTTAACTGTTTTTCTTATTGCCTCCATACCGGCTTTATGTCCTATTACCCTTGGCAAGCCTCTTTTTTGTGCCCAACGCCCGTTCCCATCCATGATAATTGCTATGTGTTCGGGAAGTCTGCTTAAATCAATTTCCCCAGGCATATAATAACCCCCTTGATGAAATAGCTGCAATTCCCTGCAACTTGTCATATGTGACAATTTCCCTTTGATGCTTAAAAAAAGTAAACCCTCAAAAAGAGGGAAACTATTTAAAAAGACTTGTAGTGAGTATTATTTTGCTGTTTTCTACTTTTTGCCTGACAACAATAGGTATATTTCCCTGTCTTTCTTCTATTTTATCCTTATATGGTGTAGAGGTAGAATCAATTATGACATTACTTTCCGAACCTATTATTTGCAAAGCCTTTTCAATCGTATATCCAATTACCAGAGGCATTTTATCCAAGAATCTTAGACCTCCATTATTTCTTTTTCCTTTACCTCCACAGCTTTATCTGTTTCTTTAATATATTTGTCGGTAATTTTTTGTATATCAGCCTCGAATTTTTTTAGATCGTCCTCGCTGATTCCTCCATCTTTCTTAAGCTTCTTGATCTGTTCGTTGGCATCGCGCCGAATATTCCTCATCGAAACTTTTGATTCTTCGCCAAGCCTTTTTATTACTTTTACGAGATCTTTTCTTCTTTCCTCTGTAAGCTGCGGAATGATAAGTCTTATCATTTTTCCATCATTAGATGGATTAATTCCTAAATCCGACTTTAATATTGCCTTTTCTATAATAGGTATTGATTTGATATCCCACGGACTTACAGTAAGTAACCTTGGTTCAGGCACAGCAATATTTGCCAGCTGATTCAAAGGTGTAACCGTTCCATAATATTCAACGGAAATACGGTCCAAAAGACATGGATTTGCCCTTCCCGCCCTTAATGTTGAAAGTTCATGCTTAAGTACAACAAGGGTCTTTTCCATTTTTTCCTGAATGTTATTCTCAATATCTTTAATCATTTTAATCCTCCTTTACAATTGTACCTATCTCTTCTCCCATTACGGCTTTAATTATATTATCGGGGTTTTTCAGATCAAATACAAGTATAGGAATTTTATTATCACGACATAAAGAAGCAGCTGTAGAATCCATTACGCCTAACCCCTTGTTCATAACTTCAGTGTATGAGAGCTTGTCATACCTCTTCGCATCTTTATTTTGTACAGGATCGCAATCATATACCCCGTCAACCTTCTTTGCCATCAGAATAATATCTGCTTCAAGTTCTGCTGCTCTAAGTGCGGCAGTTGTGTCTGTAGAAAAATACGCATTCCCGGTCCCGGCTGCAAAAATAACTACTCTCCCCTTTTCCAGATGCCTGATAGCTCTCCTTCTTATGTACGGTTCTGCAATCTGCCTCATCTCAATAGCAGTCTGCACTCGGGTCTCTACTTGTATTCCTTCCAATGCATCCTGCAAAGCAAGGGCATTTATCACAGTTGCCAGCATCCCCATGTGGTCTGCGGTTGTCCTGTCCATACCCTTACTGCTTCTGCCTCTCCAGAAATTGCCGCCGCCGACTGCAATAGCAACTTCAACTTGAAATTCTCTAAGTTCCTTAATCCTTTTTGCTATGCCTAAAAGCGTGTCGTAATTTAATCCAAAACCTTTATCGCCTGCTAATGCTTCACCGCTTATTTTCAATATTACTCTTTTATATTTTACACCGCTCATATATATTATACCTCCACTTAAGAATAAAATTTCTACAAATTCTAAAAAAATCCTTCCTGTTCTCAAAAAAAAGAGAACACTAAGTGTTCCCTTATTTGCAGATCTGGCCTAATACCTCATCGGCAAAGTTATCTTCTTTCTTTGCCAGGCCTTCGCCCCTCTCGAATCTTGCAAATCTTCTTATTGAAATATTTTCACCTATTTTTGCAATCATCGATGAAAGTATGTCATTTACTGTTCTTTCTGTATCTTTTATGAAGGGTTGTTCCAACAGGCATATTTCTTTGTAATACTTTTCAATCCTGCCCTCAACCATTCTGTCAATAATCTTTTCCGGTTTCCCTTCATTTAGTGCCTGGGCTCTATATATTTCTTTTTCTTTCTCTATAAGATGCAGATCAACATCCTCCCTCTTAACATATAGAGGGTTTGATGCAGCAACTTGCATTGCCATATCTTTTACAAACTGCTTGAATTCTTCATTTTTCGCTACGAAATCTGTTTCGGAATTTACCTCAATAAGAACCCCAATCCTTCCGCCTCCATGAATATATGAATCTACAATCCCCTCGCTTGCAATTCTGCCTGCTTTTTTTGCGGCAGCAGCGAGTCCTTTCTCCCTGAGAATTTCAATGGCTTTTTCCATATCTCCATTGCTTTCTGTTAAGGCATTTTTACAGTCCATCATACCGGAGCCGGTTCTTTCTCTCAATTCTTTAACGTCTGAAGCCTTAATCATTTTTTCACCTCCTGTGTATTGTACGTTCCATGTATTGAGAAAAAGGCGGCCTGCGCCGCCTTATATACTTACTAAGTGTTACTCAGCAAGCTGTTCGCCTTGTCTGGCTTCAATAACTGCATCCGCAATTTTTGAAGTAAGAAGCTTCACGGCCCTTATAGCATCGTCGTTTCCGGGTATCGGATAGTCTATTTCTTCAGGGTCGCAGTTGGTGTCGACTACCGCCACTATCGGAATACCAAGAATATGCGCTTCCTGTATTGCAATTTTCTCTTTTCTCGGATCAACTACGAATATTGCGCCCGGAATACTGCTCATGTTTTTTATGCCGCCCAAATTCTTTTCCAACTTTTCCATTTCGGATCTGAGTTTGATGACTTCCTTTTTGGGAAGCACTTCAAAGGTTCCTGCTTCCTCCATGTTTTCAAGTTCATTCAATCTCTCGATTCTTTTCCTGATAGTTTTAAAATTAGTAAGCATTCCGCCGAGCCATCTTTGATTGACATAGAACATTCCGGCTCTGACAGCTTCTGATTCGATTGATTCCTGCGCTTGTTTCTTGGTCCCTATGAATAGCACATCCTTGCCTGAAGCAGATACTTCTTTAATAAAGTTATATGCTTCCTCGACCTTCTTGACTGTTTTTTGAAGATCGATGATGTATATGCCGTTTCTTTCCGTAAAAATATACTCTGCCATCTTAGGGTTCCATCTTCTTGTCTGATGTCCGAAATGCACGCCTGCTTCCAATAGTTGTTTCATGGAAATTATTGACATATTGTTTCACCTCCTATAGTTTTTCCTCCATGGCCGTCATATTCTTTCCGGACTCATTGAGCACTCCCGCAAAGAATCAAACCATGTGTGTTTTCACCTTAAATAGTTTACCATATTAAAGTTTCGTTGGCAATGCAATTTTTTTCTGTTTTTTTCTGTAATTATTAAGAGACCTTTTATTGTATTATCTGCATTATTGCAAATGACATGCCGCAAAGTGATTTTTCATTATCTCTTTGAGTACGGGTTCCTCTTTTCGGCAAATATCTTTTGCATAGGGGCATCTGGAATAAAACACACATCCTTCAGGCAAGTTTATTGGATCAGGAATTTCGCCGTAAATTCTTACATTATCTTTCCCGCTTTTCGCACCTATCCTGGGTATGGCTTCTATCAATGCTTTACTGTATGGGTTTACAGGACTTTTTATTACTTCGTCGCTGCCTCCCATTTCCAATATTTTACCCAGATACATTATTGCTATCCTGTCGGACATTACCCAGGCAAGGGATAAGTCATGGGTAATAAAGAGATAAGATACATTATTCTTATCTCTGAGTTCAACCATAAGCTTTAATATGTCCGCTCTGATTGAAACATCCAGCATCGAAACCGGTTCATCGGCAACTATAAACGAAGGATTCAAAACCATTGCTCCTGCTATTGCAACTCTCTGTCTCTGACCACCCGAAAGCTCATGGGGATAACGGTTTATAATATCTTTTACAGGTTCCATACCTGCTTGATTCAATGCGGCTATTACTCTTTCATATAATTCATTTTTATTATTTGTGATATTATTTACAATTAACGGTTCAGATACTATCTGGAAAATTGTATTCTTGGGATCTAAGGACTGGTATGGGTCCTGAAAAATCATTTGGGCATTGAGTCTGTATTGCTTAAGCCCTTGCCGTCCTGCATTCAGTATGTCTTTTCCGTTAAATAATATATTCCCAATGACTTGATTTCTATCCAAAAGCCCCAAAATGGCCCTTCCTACCGTAGTTTTTCCTGAACCGCTTTCTCCTACAAGTGAGAATATTTCCCCCTTCCCTATTTCGAAATCTACCCCGTTTACTGCATGTACATGTTTCCTTTTCTTGCCCGAAATCATATCATAAAAACTTGATTTTACATTATATCTTACATATAAATCCTTTAGTTCAAGCAGGTTTTCCATTAATATGCACCTCCCCTGTGGCACGCATAGCTATGGGTTTCTGTAATAAATTCGATGGCTGGCTCCTCTTTTCTGCATATTTCCAATGCATGGGGACATCTTGGGTGGAATCTGCAGCCCTCGGGAGGGTTTATCAGCCCAGGGGGCAAACCCGGAATAGATGATGGCATTCTCTTCTCTTTTGAAATATCCGGAAAAGAACTTAGCAACATGCTTGTATAAGGGTTCATAGGGTTGCTGTACAATTCTTCTATTCTGCCGCATTCAAGTATCTTTCCCCCGTACATGACGGCAGCTCTTTCACAGGTTTCCGACAATACGGATAAGTCATGAGTTATCAATATCATGGACATGCCAAGCTCAGCCCTCAATTTCCCTATCAGCTCAAATACCTGAGATTGAACCATTACATCAAGGGCAGTTGTGGGTTCATCACCTATGATAATTTTGGGTCTGCATGCCAAAGCCATTGCTATCATTACTCTCTGCCTCATACCCCCGCTGAATTCATGAGGGTATTGCCTTACCCTTTTTTTATCCAGCTCAACAAGTTCAAATAATTCTTTTACTCTCCTGCGAGCTTCATTTTCATCGGCCTGGTCATGAAGCAGTATGGCCTCCTTTATTTGCTCCCCTACGGTAATAACAGGATTCAGGGCATTCATAGCACCTTGGAATATTATTGAAATATCCTTCCATCTAACTTTTCTTATATCCTTGTCACTTTTCTTTATCAAATCCTCACCCTGAAATATTATCTCTCCTTGTGCTATTCTTCCGTTTTGCGGCAAGAGCCTCATTATTGACAAGGCTGTAGTGGTCTTGCCACATCCTGATTCTCCAACCAATCCCAAGGCTTCACCATCAAAAAGTGAAAAGCTTACGCCATCCACTGCCCTTAGTTCTTTACCGCCGGTTTTGAAATAAATCTTTAAATCTTTCACTTTCAAAATTTCCATATTATCTGCTCCTCAATTTCGGGTTCAGTATTTCATCAAAGGCATACCCCATCAAAGTAAAGGAAAGAACAACCAAAAGCACGCATAGCCCCGGAGGTATCAAATACCAGTATGCCCCATTATTTGCCGCACCTGATTCAAAAGCGAAATGAAGCATCATCCCCCAGCTGGGTTTGGTGCTGTCACCCATTCCCAAAAAACTGAGAGTAGTTTCTGAAAGTATTGAAGTTGCCGTAATTAGTATGGTGTTTGAGAAAATTATCGGAAACACATTTGGCAATATGTGATGCTTAATGATATGATAAGCGGAAGCTCCTATGGATCTTGACCTCTCTATATATTGCCGTTCTTTTACAGTGAGGGTCTGTGCTCTAACGAGTCTTGCAGTTCCCGCCCATCCCGTCAAACCAATAACCATAATGATATTCCATATGCCGGAGCCAAGGAGCGCGGCAAGCACCAGCATAAGGGGCACCCAGGGCAATACCAGAAAGATATCTGTAATCCTCATAAGGATTGCATCTGTCTTGCCCCCTGCATAGCCTGACACCAGTCCTGCCAAAGTGCCTATAACCATTGAAATAGCTGTTGCCAATAAACCAACCGTTAATGATATCCTGCTGCCCGCAATAAGGCCTCCTAATATGTCTCTTCCCAAATCGTCGGTACCCAGCAGGTGTCTGCCGCCGGGGGGCATTAGTCTATCCCCTGCCTCTCCGAAGGAAAGGGGATCATACTTCACTATATTTGGACCTATTATCGCAGTAATAAGAAAAATTATGAACAGCATGAAGCCTGTTAAACCCATCCTGCTTTTTTTTAGACCTGACCAAAGCATTTTTAAATTCATTATTCACCCTCCCTAGCTTTTAACACGGGGATCCAGGTATCCGTACATAATATCTGAAATAAAGTTTGCACCTACCACACATAAGCTGATAATAAGGAATATGCCCTGAAGAAGCGGATAGTCCCTCGCCTGAAGCGCATCATACATCAAACGTCCCAATCCGGGCCATGAAAACACGGTTTCGACCTGCAGGGCCCCGGTTATTGTAAATCCTAAATTCATAGATATAAGAGTAACCATAGGTATCATAGCATTGGGAAGCGCATGCCTTTTCAAGACACTTTTTTTGTCCATACCCTTGGCTTCGGCAGTAACTATGTAATCCTCAGTAAGCACCTCAATAAGAGTGCTTCTCATAACAAGCATATACTCTCCAATCAGGACCAGAGACAGTGTTATGGCCGGCAAAAATATATGCCAGCCAATATTCTTCAATCTTATGAGGCCTTTTGTAAATACATATTCGGGTGAAATCATGCCGGAAGTAGGAAATAGTCTTAGGTTTACGCTGAATAATGCAATCATAAGCACACCAAGCCAAAAAGTAGGCATTGCATAGGTTATCAGAGAAAAGCCCATGGATAGCATGTCTACTCTCTTACCCCTTTTCCATGCTGCAATTATTCCTAAAAACAATCCTATCCCTATGGCAATCAGCTCTGCAATTATTGTAAGGGCAAGGCTTGCTGCCAATCTCTCAACAATTATGTCTGAGACAGGTTTCCTGTATATAAATGATATTCCCATGTCTCCTTTAAGCAGGTTTATTATATAAATGGTGAATTGCTCATACCAGGGCTTATTCAAGCCGAAAAGCTCCCTTACCTTTTGAACCGCTTCAGGGGACATTTTCGGATTCCTTACGAGCATGCTCACAGGATCTCCCGGCATGACCCTGAATAGGAAGTAATTTATAACCAATATGGCTGAAACAGTGATTAGAGCAAAAAAGAGCTTTCTTAGAAAATATGACCTGCTCATTTGCTACCACTCTTCCTTTGATTTTTTCTTTTTCTTGATAAGGGTTATCGCAATGAATACAACTACAACAGCAACTGAAAAATAAACTATTAAATTAGGCTCCCCGCCCTTCCCTTCTTTCTCTTCGGTCTTGGCAGCATCTTCTGCTCCTATTATGGAAGCTTGTAAATAATTATATGGTGTATCTGCATAAAATACCGCGCCGTTAACGGTAGGCCTGATACCTTGTATCCTGTCGTTTCTTATAAGCTGGCGTTCCTTTTCATAAAACAGTATCATATATGGCAAATCTTCATATAGTATCCTCTGGGCATCATATAACATTGTTACCCTTTCCTCAAAATTCATATTTGAAGCCTGTTCTTCAACCAATCTGTCGTACTCCGGATTGCTATAAAAGGCATCATTCAAATTATCTATCTGGTTTGTTGTAAGAACCCTGAGCAGTGTTCCGGGATCTACATCTCCTCCCCAGCCCCATATAAACATATCATAATCAGCGGAACTGAATATTCTATCGTTTAATGCTCCGTCATCAAGTGTTTCCAATTCTGTTTCTATTCCTGCGTCTTTCAAATATCCCTTAATCATTTGGCCTGCTTTGACTTCCATAGTATTTTCCGACCTTAGCAGAAGCCTGAAACTAAGCTTTTTACCTTTGGCATCCTCCCTGATACCGTCTCCGTCCCTGTCTTTGTAATCTGCCGATTCCAATAATTTCTTTGCTTTATCGGGAGAATATCCTCTAAACTCTGTTGCATCAGGATTATAATGAAATTTTTTTTGTGAAACAGGAATTAAAGTAGTTCCATATTCTCCTTCCCCATCATAAACCATATCTAATATTTTTTGTTTGTCTATAGAATATTCAATAGCTTGCCTTATTCTCTTATCCAGGATAAGGGGGTTTCCTTTGGAAGTCCCATCTGCTCTGCAGTTAAAGGCCAGCTCGGTAAAACCGTTTTCCGAGAAGTTAAATGCAGTAATACTCTTATCGTTCTCTATGGTTTTTGTATTGCTCTTATAAAGGCCCAATGCTGCATCGATTTCACCCAGCTTTATTGATTGAGCCATAGTATCACGATTTGCATAAATAATATAAATCAGCCCGTCAACCTTGGGAGCTCCCTTAAAATACTCCTTATTTGAGACAAAGCTGATGTATTCATTTTTCTTCCATTCTTTCAATATGAAGGCCCCTGTGCCAATAGGGTTTTGGTTGTCAAAAACCTCATATTGGTCTTCTTCAATTGTTTTCCAGATATGTTCGGGCAGTATTGGAGTTATATTCTGAAGCATGTTTGCTTTCGGCTTTTCAGTCTTAAATACAACGGTATAGTCATCGGGTGTTTCAATAACGTCAATATCTTTGACCAAATCCGTATACAGTCCCAGGCCCGAATTTTTCATGAGTTCAAAAGTGAATTTTACATCTTTCGATGTAAAACTTTCTCCATCACTCCATTTTACATCTCTTCTAAGTTTAAACGTCCACTGCAGGCTATCCTGATTCACTTCCCAGCTTTCAGCCAGAGAAGGAACAGGCTGCATATTTTCATCAAAGGTTATTAGTGAATCATAGATAAGCATGAATATTTCAAAGGAAGATCTCTCGTAGGTTATTAGAGGACTTAAGCTGTCCGGTTCTTCCGCGACACCTATTTTAAGCATATTCGCAGGTGTATCGCAGGAAACTGCAGCTGAATATAATCCCGTCAGCATTACAATGCAGATAAAAAAAGATAATACTCTTTTCATACCAATACCCTCCATATAATATATTCAAACCGTGGCCACTTCATTGATTTCGAATACACCCTTATCGGCATCTATTGTTCCGGCTACACCCAGAGGAATAGTAGCCAAATCTTTGGTATGTCCCAGGGGCAATCCATAGAGCATTGGCAATCCCAAAGGCTGAAGCAGATCATAGATGATATCCTCGAGACTGCATTGGTTCGGAAATCCCGGATCATATTTAAGGGGTTCACAATTCAAGCATTCTCCAACAACTATGCCGACTGATTGTTGAAGCTTGCCTGAATTTATCAGGTGAGTAAGCATATGATCAATAAACCATGGTTCTGTATCCAATTCTTCCAGAAAAAGTATTTTGCCTTCAGTCTCAATTTCATAAGGTGTCCCTAAAGAAGAGCAAATAAGAGTCAGATTGCCGCCTATCACAGGTGCTTCCACTTTGCCCCCGTTTATTTTCAGTAAATATTTTTTGTTGGAGCTCATTTTTATTTGACCTACGGGCTTGTCGCTTTTTAATGCCTTCATCATAGAATCAAACCTATAGGGAGTCATATCTTCTGTTCCGGCACTTAAAGCACATGGACCATGAAAAGTGACAAGACCGCTGAATTTATTTATTGCCAAATGTAAGGATGTGATATCGCTGTACCCTATGAATATTTTGGGATTGTTCTTTATTACATCAAAGTCCAGGTATCTTAGGATGCGGGCAGCACCGTAACCCCCCTGGCTGCAGAATATTGCGTCAATATCATCATCGGTAAAAAACTCCATGAGGTCATTGGCCCTGTCCTGGTCATTGCCAGCCAGATAGTTTCTGCTATTATAGGCATTTTCACCTATTTTTACTTTAAAGCCCCAGCTTTCAATCTCTTCTATACTTCTCAGCATATCGCTCCTCTTCCATATACCGCTGGAAGGTGAGACTATACCAATAGTATCTCCTTCTTTCAGTCTGCCTGGTTTTATAAGCATACCTTTCCCTCATTTCATATTCAAAAATACTTATGGTATCTTCTTATTCTGTTCTATTATTAATGACTTCAGTAATAAATCAAGTCGGATGTTAAACTCATTTTACAACTTATTCATCTGGATTTCTATATAAATATTGCATATGCTTCTGTGCCAAAATCGCAGCAGAAAACCTGAATAGAGTAAAAAAAATTCTTGCATTGCAAGAATTTTTTTTATTAATGATTATAGAAAGGTTCTTACTATAAAAAAACCTGCCCGGACATTTCAAGGATATTTTACTTTGCCGAATCCGGAGCTGGAGAAGGCTCTTCCACCGAAGGCTGGTTATTGATAAACTCCTCTCTTGTAAGAATAATCAAATCATGCTTCTCTGCCTCTTTTTTAATCTCTTCTACTGTCAGTTCATTGAAGCCCACATTAATATTTACCATTGATGAAAACACCAGACCGATTCCTATACCTAATATTATATTCTTTAAATGATAATTTCCCATTATTCTACCTCATTATTCAGAGACAGTATTAACATAACTTCCCCTTGCCCGATATCCATCTGCTTGGCAATATCAGTTACGCTCATTCCCTGGGAAGCATAATCAAAAACTGTCTGTTGCTTTTGACTGAGTTTACCGTCCGGGTCCTTGTCATTTGATTTATCGTCGCTTATAATTTTTTTCTTTTTTGCAGGAACAACAGCTATCGGTGCTGCAACTGAAATATTATCATTTTTTTCTGCTGCCAAAGAGTTTTTGCTTTTATTACTAAGGCTATTCAATTCATTTCTAAAACCGTTCAGTTTATCTTCAATTTCTTTTACTACCATCTCAGAGGTATAATTAAGCTCAGCTATGATCTCATCAGCATCCTCAATAACTTTCTTGATCTCCTGCTCTTTTACATCCATATTAAAATATATGTCTTCACCTTTAACTTTATCAAGAAAAATCAGTAAAGCAGCGGCTAATACCGTGAATATCCCTATAGCTAAAAGTACATAATTTACCATAGGAGCACCTCATTCATATTCTAATATCTATTTTACTCAGATATTTCCCTTTGTCTTCCTTATCATTTCCGTCATTTTCTTTAGTCTGATCTTCCCGGCTTTGTTTTTCTTGCTTGCCCTGTCTTTTTTTTTGTTGTCCGTCCCTATTTATTCTTGCTTCATGGGGTTTTTTGGCTTCAACTACTTGTCTGGTATTCTTTTCTTGCTGCTGCTGCTCTTTATGTATATTGATATTAAGGTTGTTTTTTTCTAATCCATTCTCTGCATTTTTTGCTTTCTGTATCTCCGGAAGCTTGGGTATTATTGTCTGTAAATCAACAGGTCTTATGGTCATTAAAATCACTCCCAAAAATTTATTACATGTCTTTATAAGAAAGCATTTTTATTTCAGCATTAGCCCTGTAAAAAGAAACAAACTTTATCGAATCTTTAATATACATCATGCTGCTTCCGATTATTATTCTGCAGCCTGGGTAAATAACATCGAGAACTTTTATTTTACCCTTTGAAAGATCTTCAAAATATGCTTCCAGTTCGTTTTGTTCTTTCAGTACCTCTTCCTGCTTATCTTGAAGCTGTGATTTCAGTTTTATGGATTTTGTCAGAAGCAGTTTCTTGTCTAAAGGCAAATCAGAGTTCTTGCTCATTTTAGTGAGAAGATCAACAGCTTTAGAGGTTTTGTCCAAATTCTCGGTAATTTGCTTCAGCTCATCTTTTATATCCTCATACTTTTTTCTCATATCCGGACTGACGCCAACTTCAAGCTCAGTTATTGTTGCCATTGGGGAACCTACCACCTTGGCTTTTATTTCTTCTCCAACCTTAAAAGAGCCTCCAACCAGCAAACCTTTTCTTCCTGCTGCTTCCAGCTTTTTCCCACAGGTAACCTGGCTATGCATTATTGCATCACTTTGTATATTCCCTCTAACATCAATTTTGCTGTTTTCTATAAACCTTGCAACAAGATCCCCTTCACAGTATAGTTCTCCCCTGTTCATACCCTGTATTCCTCTGCGAAGAATAATGCTGCCTTTGGATTTTATCAGTGCCCCTTCAACGACACCATGTACCTCAACATCTCCTTCGGCCTCAATTAAAAAGCCCGTAAGTACATTGCCCATTACGACAACCTTTCCGTTGAACCTTATATTCCCTGTTGAATTATCTACATTTTCTTTTACTTCATAAACCGAGAATACATTTACCTTTCCATCAACGATCTTTACCTCGCCGTCAATTGCAGCAACAAGTTCCAATTCATCTTCGCTTACATTTACATTTTTCCCTTTCGGCAAAGCAAGCTTCTTACCGTCTCTGCCGGGAACTTCCGCGTCAAATACGTTCTTGCCCGGAATACCTTCGGTATGTGGCGTCAGGGTAACCAATTTCTGACCTGCCATGACATTTTTAATTAATGACAATTCACGGTAATCTATTTTCCCGTCTTTATCTATACTAAACAGCTTTTCTTCGGATGTATCGAAATGATAGATAAGCTCCGCATCCTTGCCTGCCTGCGGTTCAATACCCTCTGCAATAAGTATCTCGCTTTCATATATCCTCTGATGTACAGCCTTTTTAATCTCTTCACTATTTATATTGAATATTATATTTTCCTGCTTGAGGGCTTCATATACTGATTCCTCGGTGATATCCTTTCCGCCTATAGGCTTTGTTAAGGTAATGTAGGCTTTCATATTGTCTTCTGAAAGCTTTACAATACATTCGCTGTTTAGTTTCTTCTCCTCCTGGGGGTCTGCTATCTTTACCCAGTTATCAAAGCTGCCGACTTCCAATGCCTGTTTTATTTTTGTTAAATCTACATTCTGTATTCTTCGCAAATCAATTTTTGTTACAATATCCACAATTGTAACTGCTTTTTCAACCTTTATGTATACCCCGTCGTCCCTGAAGTCAAACTCAATGCTTTTATTCATTGATTTTTTACTCTCGCTCAGGATGCTGTCAATACTGCTCTCAATAATACTAAAAGTCTTGCTGCTTTCACGGCTAAGTCTCAGTTTGTAATATGACGAAAATATATTTTTCTTGCTCTCCAGCACTTCAATATGAAGTTTCTCTTTCTTGACTTCAAGCTGCTTCATACCTTCTTCTATTAACTTGTCATAATCTTTGCCTTCAAGAATAATATAATCACTATCCATCAGTGACACCCCTATCCCTCAAACAAATTTTTGATCTTGTTTTTTAATCTGATAATAGCTTTCGTATGTATTTGCGAAACCCTTGATTCTGAAATACTAAGAATTTTCCCTATTTCCTTATATGTCAGCTCATCATAGTAATAAAGTGAAACAACCTTTTTTTCCTTTTCAGGTAAATTATTTATTGCAGCAATAAGCATTTCTTTTATTTCATTATTTTTAACAGCATTCTCTGGGGTCTCTATCTGATTGTCATCTTCACCGGTAGTTATTTCCCTCTTCTGTTCAAGCAAATCGTCAAGGGAAACTATTGAATATGCAGTGATATTTTGTATTTTTTTCTGAAAATCTTCCAGGGATAGTCCCAGATTATCCGCCATTTCTTCATCTGTAGCAGGTCTTCCAAGTTCTCTCTCCAAATCGTAGTACGCTTTTTCAATCTCTTTTGATTTTTGTCTTACTGAGCGGGGGAGCCAGTCCATTTCTCTTAATTGATCAATAATGGCTCCTCTTATTCTAAGCTGGGCATAGGTTTCAAACTTGACCCCTCTTGTAATATCATATTTGTCAATAGCATCCATCAGACCGAATACTCCATAGCTTACAAGGTCATCGAACTCGACGTTGCTGCCATAGCTGGCATATAATCTGCCTGCAATGAATTTAACAATATCTATGTAATTAATTATCAATTCTTCGCGTATATCCGCAGCCTTTGTCCTGGAATACTCTTCCCATAGATTGGTCATATATGCTAATACCTCCATGCAGTATTGTTAATCCTTACTAATCTGGTTATAACTGCCCATATTAATAGGGTTCATTTCAATGAATTCGTTATCGTTGTCACTGTCTGTGCCAAAAAACTCTTTTTCATCTAAAGGAGGTACTTTGATATCCAGAATAGGTTCATTACCTTTTTCAGTTAAGTTATCTACTGCATCTTCTTTTTTATTTTCCTTTGCATGGATTTCCCTGTTCAACCTGCTGTTTTCCAAAGCATTTCCTATTGTCCTTGCTATCATATAAGAAAATATATAAGATATAATAATCACAATTATGCATCTTATCATCAATGTGGAAAATCCTATATCGTTCCTGATTCCTAGTGCTATATTTATCAATAGTACAGCATTAACTATAATTATTGGTATATTATCGATAATTTTCATAATAGTCTCCATTCTGGATAAACATGTGTTTAAATCTGTTTTGTTCCACGGCCTATTGTTTTTATTAATAATATACCAGTTTCTGAATATAATTCAATAGTACGTCCATAATTTCCGCCTGTGTCCTCTGCAATTAACGGGATATTCAATTGCTTCAATATATCTTTTGTAGCCGCTACATTCCTTAAACCGATTCTCATGATATCACTTGAATCATTAAAATTAAACATCTGTGACCCGCCTGCTATTTTACTCGTTATTTTACTTCTTTTGGCACCCATTTTGATTATATCTTCCAACAGTTTTATTATCCCTGTATCAGCAAATTTGGACTGATTAACATTATTTTTAATCTGTTTGCTGTCAGGCAGCATAATATGTACCAACCCGGAAATTTTCGTGGAAGTATCATAAAGACATATACCGACACAAGAGCCAAGCCCCAATGTGGTAAGTACCCCAGGGCTGTATGTCGTATTTGAATCAGCCATCCCAACTTTTATTATTTCCGCCATTCTATACTACCCCTAAGCTCTTAAGTAAAGTCTCAAAGGAATCCTCATCAGGAATAAGAAAAAAGTTGCTCCTTACTTGTTCTGTCCCTTCAATGAAGACTGTTTCAATAAGCATAACCTTATCCCCAACCTGACCAAATAATATTACCGGTACGCTTAATATAGCCCCTGCCATATCAATAGCAAGAGAAGGTATCGACATAGTGAGATTCAAATTTGTTAAAGTTGATAAGGATGACAAATAAGAGCCTGAAAGTATATTCCCTATCTCCTGCAATGCGGAAATATCCATTTCATCCAACTCTTCTCCCTCGTCATTCCTGTACATTAATAAATTTGTCAGCATTTTTGCCGATTTCTTGTCCAGCAGTATCATGATACTTCCCGTAATATCCCCGTTCACTTTAAAATAAATGCCAACAACCTCGGCTTCAGGTCCGCCGACCAGTTCGGCCACATTTTTGAACTCCAGAATATTAACAGTCGGAACATTCATGTTAACCTTCTTTGATATCATTTTGGATAAGGCTGTTGCAGCATTGCCTGCACCGATATTCCCGATTTCTTTTAAGACATCAATTTGAAGACTGTTTAAATCGTCAATAGATATACCCATAAAATCACACCCTTTTATTGAACAATTGTTTACACTGTAACAAATATATAAACGTAATTCGATAGTGCAGTACATCTATTTGTTATATAATTACATTCATCGAAAAATACTCTTTATTCTGTCAAAATCTTTACTATATCCATTAATATGATAAGCCTTTCCCCGACTTTACCTATTCCGTAAATATAACTCTGGTCTACATTTCCAACTCCATCCGGTGCTTCTTCTATTGATTCGCTGCTTATCTCGATTACTTCTGAGGAAGTATCGACAATAAGCCCAACCGTAATATCATCCACCGACACAATAATAATTCTTGTATTTTCACTTTCTTTCCCTTCCGGCAAACCAAATTTCACCCTTAGATCAATAACCGGTATTACCTCTCCCCTGAGGTTTATGACTCCTCGAACAAAATGCGCTGCTTTCGGAACCCTTGTTATACCCATCATTTCTTTTATTTCTTTAACTCTCAGAATATCAATTCCGTATTCCTCATTATCCAATCGGAATATGACAAATTGCTTGGTATATGCCCCTGCTTTCAAATCAAATACCTCCCTATAACAAGATTATATTAAAGAGTTTGTATCAATGATAAGTGCTACTTGTCCATCTCCAAGGATGGTTGCACCTGCGATATTTTTAATGCCAGACAGGAACTTGCCAAGGGTCTTTATTACTATTTCCTGCTGCCCCATTAGTCCATCCACAATGAATGCGGCATTTTTTTCACCCTTTTTGACAACAACAGCGGTATATTCTTCATTCTTATCATTTGTTGCATTATGTACATCCAGCATTTTGCCCAGCCAAACAATCGGCAGTACGTTGCCCCTGTTCAGCACTACATCTTGGCCGTGTACGTTTCTTATAGCCGATGATTCTATAGTATTAATATCCCTTATTACATTAAGCGGTATCGCATACTTCTCATCACCGGTTGTAACAAGCAATGCCTGTATAATGGCAAGTGTCAGCGGCAGTCTTATTAAGAATTTGCTTCCTTCCCCTTTTTTACTCTCAACTTCAACTATGCCGTTCAACGCCTCAATTCTATTTTTTACAACATCGAGACCTACTCCTCTTCCGGAAAGGTCGGAAACCTTGTCTGAGGTGCTGAAACCGGGCTTAAAGAGCAGCTCTATAATACCCTTCTCATCCAGCTCATTAGCATCACCCTGAGAAATGATACCTCTTTCTATTGCCTTATTTTTTACCTTTAATATATCTATTCCGATGCCGTCGTCTTCAACTTCTATAACAACACTATTTCCGTCCTGATATGCTCTGAGGCTAACTAAACCGTTGGGTTTCTTGTTGTTCTGCATTCTCTCTTCTTTTCCCTCGATTCCGTGGTCAATGGCATTTCTTATAAGATGAATCAAAGGATCACCTATTTCATCTATTACCGTACGATCCAGTTCAGTCTCTTCACCGGTCATGCTAAGGGTTATTCCTTTTGAAAGATCCCTGGACAAGTCCCTTACCATTCTTGGGAATCTGTTGAACACTCTTTCTATCGGAACCATCCTTACCTTCATAACTGCATCATGAAGGTTAGTGGTGATTCTTTCTAAATATTCAACTGCTTCTATCATATCCTGATTTCTTGAATCGGTACCTACACCCTCAAGCCTGGTCTTTATAATTATCAGTTCGCTTACAAGGTTCATCAAGTTATCCAGCCTGTCTATGTCCACCCTTACTGTCTTGCCCATTTTGGTTTTTTTGCCGTGCATGGCTTCCAAGCCATACTTTTCCTCATTGTAAGATTCTGATTCTTTACTCTCAGTAACATCTTCATCAAGACTATCGGAGTCAATCGGTATTTCTTCGGATAACTCAACTTTCTCAAATATCGCTTCTCTTATTTCGGAAATGGATTCAAGTTCCTTTTTTATTAATGTCTCCGGTTCTTTGGTAATAATCGCAATTGTAAACTCATTACCAAATTTCTCGTCTTCGATATCTTCAACCTTGGGTTCTGCTTTAAAAATCTCAGCATATCTTTCAACAGTCTGAAATACTAAAAAGGCTCTTGCTGACTTAAGCATACAGTCCTCGGCAAGCACGACCCTTAACTTGTAAACCTCCATGCTTTGTTGCAAGGCCTTTCTGACTAAATTCTCATCATACTGGTTAAACTTCATCCGCACATTTCCAATATCTGTGACTGCCTTTTTAACTTCAGCATCACCCTTTTTCAGGAGTATTCCATTAAGGCTTGCAATAATTGCGTCAGCACTTCCATTGCTTTCCTGTCCGCAATTGGCTATATTGCCTATCGAATTTTCCAGGTAATCCAGACATTTAAATAATATATCTACAATTGACGAATTGACTTCTACTTTACCTAATCTTATAGCATCCAATACATTTTCCATCTGGTGAGTGAGGTTTGTAATTCCTGTAAAACCCATTGTGCCCGCCATACCTTTTAATGTATGGGCTACCCTGAATATTTCGTTAAGTGTTTTTATGTCCTTGGGATTAGTTTCCAGGCTCAGCAAGCTTTGGTTCAGGCCCTGCAAATGTTCCTGTGATTCTTCAATGAATACTTCCAGGTATTGATTTATATCCATAGCATTACACCCCCATGTTTTTTAATATTTCTTTTGTAATATTATGTAAAGGAACTATAATATCTATAGCGCCGATATTTATCGCCGATTTTGGCATCCCGTAGACTATACTTGTGCTCTCATCCTGGGCAATTGTTTTCCCCCCTGCTTCCTTAATCTTTAACATACCATCGCTTCCATCCCTTCCCATACCTGTCATCATAACAGCAATGATATTTTTGTGCCCGGATTCTGCTACTGATTTCATCATAACATTTACTGAAGGCCTGTGTCCAGTTACTGCAGGTTCTTTGTTGATTAATATCCTATATTCTTCATTCCCACAATTGTTTATGAGCATATGGCAATCTCCTGGAGCTATATAAGCCCAGCCTTGTTTCAACATTTCCCCATCCTCTGCCTCTTTGACACAAATATGGGATACGCTATTCAACCTTTCAGAAAGCAATTTTGTAAAGCCCGGGGGCATATGCTGTACTACAAGCACTGCTGCCGGCACATCTCCAGGCAGCTTTGTCAAAACCTCTTGAAGCGCTTTTGGTCCTCCCGTAGAAGTACCTATTGCGATTATGTATTTGGGGCAAAGGTTGGAATCACTTCTGTAACCTGTTTTATCCCCTGTTGTTGCAACACTTTCTTCAGCTTGTATGGCTATGCGGCATGATCCCTTTGATTTACTTATAGACTTTATTCTATTAATAAGCTCATCTTTTATATATTCAATATCATTTTTATCTGCTGAGCCAGCAGGCTTTGCTATAAAATCCAAAGCGCCAAGGGCAAGGGCCTTGATAGTAGCTTCGCCGCCTTCATATGTCATACTGGATAGCATTATTACCTTAGGTGCAGGCTTCAGCTTCATAATTTCGGCAAGTGCTTCAAGACCGTTCATAACGGGCATTTCTATATCCATTACAACTATATCCGGCTTTAATTCCGCTGTTTTCTCTAGTCCATCCTTGCCGTTTCTTGCTGTACCTACTATTTTAATATCAGCATCGTCTTTCAGAATATCTGAAATAAATACTCGCATAAATGCAGAATCATCTATGATCAGAACTTTGATTCTTTCTTCTTTCCTTGTAGGCATATCATATTAATCCCTTCTTAATCAATTTACGCTGTTCTTCAAATATATATCTGCTAATAATATTTTTATCCGGTTCATTCATATTTACAAATTTAACTCCATAGAAATAAGAAGATGAATATATGTCATTTAAAGTGCGTCGGACTATTATTCCATGAACATTAAGTTTTTTGTTATTTAGATTAAGGGATATTTCCAGCTTGTCATTTTCATTGAATTCTTTGCGGGAACTGAATAATAGCCCCCCGACACTAATATCAATCAAGCTGCATGTATATTTGTCTGATTCTTCTCCTTTGACATCCTTTACAAGCCTGACTCCAATGTCCCTCAATATCCTCAACCTATAAAAATCCCTCCTTTGTATTTTTCTCACTTCAGGAAATACTTTAAGTCTCAAGAGGGGTATTCTCCCAAAAAGCTTTTCAGATACTGCCGCCTTTAATTCATAAATTGCTTCTTCTTTTCCTACAATCAACTTTAAAACTGCGTCCTTCCTCAAATAAATATCGCGTCTTTTGTGTATTGGTATTAATGTATCGATAAACCCATTTTCATGAACTTCCACTACCTGGCTTCTGTATTTATTAATATGGCCTCCCGCATCGATATAGTTCATTTCAATTATCTCACCTGCTGAAAAGTACTTTCCCAAATCCAGCATAACAATTCTCCTTATGATTAAATAATGCAAGCGTTAGATGACCGAATTTCCTGATTAATTCCTGTATATAGCAACTATATTGACTTAAATTGTATTGCGACTAATTGAATAAGCTGGTAAGCTTGTTTATGAACATTTTTATTCCTGAGACTGAAACCGAACTGAATTCTTTGTTTTCCATAAGCGTCAAAGCAATGTCATTAAGATTTCTTGAAGCCTCGCTTCTATTAAAGCTTATAACAAAAGGCTGCTGAATTTTCACTGCCCTTGCCACACTTGCATCATTCAGTATGTAACCGAGTTTCTGCAGTCTAACCCCGAGAAACTTCTGTGTTACAATGTTAAGTTTGTCCAGTATGTTAAAAGCCTCGGCCGCGCTATCAGCTCTATTTACTACTACCTTTATCATCTTTGCCTTATCCCGCTGAGTAATAGTCTTTATCAGTGCATATGCATCCGTTATTGAGGTAGGCTCCGGTGTGGTCAATAATATAACTTCTTTTGCCGCATGGACAAAACTAATAACATTCTCAGAGAGTCCTGCTCCTGTGTCTATTAATATTATATCAGCCTCCTCGTCCAGCTTCCCAAGCTTCATCAGCAGATCTACCAGTTGTGTTTTATTCAGCTTCACTAATTCCTGAACCCCTGAACCCCCTGATACAAATTTTACTCCTTCGTATCCTTCCTCAAGTATCTCAAGTATGTCTTTATTGCTGTTTATCACATCCGAAAGATTATACCTGGACATTTTGCCCATAACAACATCAACATTTGCCAAACCTAGGTCCGCATCAATTATTACCACCCTTAACCCGTTTTGTGCAAATTTAATAGCTAAATTAACGGTAAAATTAGTCTTTCCTACGCCGCCTTTGCCGCTTGTAACAGCTATAACCCTTGAACCGGGCTTTTCAGTAAGAGCCCCGGCGCTTTTCTCATCATCCTTATAATTTTTAATGCTATCTATAATCTCTCTTAATCTCTCAGCTTGATCTTTCATATAGCTTATCTCCCAATACACAGTTTATTATTTTACCGTTATCTGCAATTTCAATGTCATCAGGAACACTTTGCCCGGTAGTGATATATGATACAGGCTTTTTTGTAATATAAGCAACATTTAATATGACTCCAAAGGCTGAGGTTTCATCAAGCTTGGTGAAAAGCAGCTTATAGTCGTCAAGAAAGCTATAATTCTTAATTATTTCTATGCAGTCTGAGAATTTTGTTGTAGCGCTGATTACCATATATACTTCATAATCAATGCTTGATTTAATGAGGGTCTTTAATTCCATAAGCTGATATTTATCCTTATGACTCCTCCCTGCAGTATCAACAAGTATCAGGTCTTTATCTCCATACTTTTCTATCGCGCTGGAAATTTCTCCCGGCGTATATATTATGGATAGCGGCACCCCTATTATCTCGCTATATGTCTTAAGCTGCTCTACTGCAGCTATTCTATATGTATCTGAGGTGATCAACCCCACCTTTTTTTTCTCTGTAAGAACCATATTTGCCGCCAGCTTAGCAAGAGTAGTAGTTTTCCCTACTCCTGTTGGGCCTATTACAATTACGACTTTTTTGCCCCTGGAAAACGAAAACGGTTCCGGTTCCTTCATATATCCGCATAAAATGTTATAGATTGCATTCCTTACAATTACATCACTCCGCTGCTTCTCATCGTCCAGAGTATCCATTAGCTTATCTTTAATTTCGTTTATTATTACCTTGTCAACCTCGGAATCTTCAAGGACTTTCAGATATTTTCTGACATTGTCTGAAAGCTTGATATTCTCATAATCAACTTTCACAGCATCGTAGACCTTGTTAAGCATGTTTTTTAGTTCCAAAAAGTCCTGTTGTATAAGCTTCTTATCATCATATTCATCCAGTTTCGCAGATTTGCTCTTTGGTGTGCCGACTTTCTGCCCCTGCATTTTTTCATTCAGCTCTTTAATAAAATTTTCTGCTTCACTATTGTATTCTTGATTGCTATCGTGCTCCTTCGGCCCGGCATCTTGCTGTTTGTCCGGTCCGACCCCTAAGAGTATGTCATTGTCTACGGTCGCAACAACTTCAATAAGAGGTTTTGCAAAAAAGCCCATCAAACCCTTTCTTCTCATTTTTCTTGTATTTAGTATTATTGCATCCCTTCCCAAATCTGATTTTACTTTCTGCATAGCTTCCTGGACTGTTTCCCCTACATATCTTTTTACTTTCATTATATACTCACCACCCCTACTGATTGTACCTCAACCGACGGATCCAACTCATTATATGACAATACTACAAGTCCCGGTGCAACCTGTTCGGTCATCCTCTTGAAATAAAGTCTTACAACTGGGGACGCCAGTACTATGGGCTGTTCCCCGGCAGATGTAAATTTCTGAAGCTCTTTAAGGAGGTTAGTTATTATCCGCTGTGCAGCACCTGGCTCCATATTCAAATAAGAACCGTATTCAGTTTGCTGCAGTGAATCCATTATCGTCTGTTCAAGAATTGCATCCAACGTAATCACTTTTACCTGCATATCTGTAATAAAACGCCTTGTAATACTTCTCCTCATTGATTGCCTCACATATTCCGTAAGCATATCGGAATCCTTGGTCACGGGCGCATAATCTGCCAGGGTTTCCATTATCGTGACCATGTCCCTTATAGATATGCCTTCCTTGAGCAAATTGGCCAGAACCTTCTGAATGTCGCCAATACTCAGCATTTTGGGCAAAACATCTTCTACCAGCGCAGGATAGCTTTCCTTTATGTTATCAACAAGCCTTTGCACATCCTGCCTTCCGAGAAGTTCGTGGGCATGGTTCTTGATAATTTCTGTAAGGTGTGTTGCAATTACCGAAGGCGGATCTACCACTGTATAACCCATCATCTCAGCTCTCTCCTTCTGACTCTCATTAATCCATACTGCAGGCAGTCCAAAAGCCGGTTCAGTTGTTTTTATTCCATCCAGCTCGCCATCTGCGGTACCGGGATTCATTGCCAGGTAATTATCAAACATCAATTCTCCACTGGCTACCTCTACGCCTTTTATTTTTATTATATAATCATTCGGCTTAAGCTGAATGTTATCCCTTAGTCTTATAACCGGAACGATCAGCCCAAGTTCAAGGGCACACTGTCTTCTTATCATAACAACCCTGTCCAGTAAATCTCCTCCCTGGTTCATATCTGCCAGGGGTATTATCCCATATCCAAATTCAAGTTCAATAGGATCCACCTGAAGCAGAGTCATAACATTTTCAGGCTTTCTGATTTCTTCAACTTCTATATCCTGGGCTTTAATTTCCTCTTCCTTTTGTGTGCTTTTTATTGTACGATGCAAAGAATATCCCATAAATGCCAGAAAAAACGACAATATAATATTAGGTATCGGAGGAAGCCCTGTAAAAGCTAATACCAATAATGCTCCTGCTGCAATATAAAGCACCTTTGGCTCCGAAAGCAGCTGCGTGATAATATCGGTGCCAAGATCAGACTCTGAGGCAGCTCTGGTTACAACCATGCCCGCCGCTATTGAAATCAACAGTGCCGGAATCTGGCTTACCAGTCCGTCTCCAATTGTCAGAATGGTAAACTTTGAAAGAGCTTCTGTGAATGAAAGATCCATCTGCAGCATTCCAATTGCAAAACCGGCAGTAATATTTATTAAAGTAATAATAACACCTGCTATGGCATCACCCTTTACAAACTTACTGGCTCCATCCATTGCCCCGTAGAAATCAGCTTCCTTCTGAATCTTTTTTCTTCTCTCCTTGGCCTCCAATTCGTTTATTAAACCGGAATTCAAATCTGCGTCAATTGCCATCTGCTTTCCCGGCATTGCATCCAAAGTGAACCTTGCTGATACCTCAGCAACTCTTTCAGAGCCCTTAGTAATTACGATAAACTGCACTACAACAAGAATCAAAAACATTATAAACCCAACCACCGCATTGCTTCCGGTTACAAAGTTGCCAAAAGCATTTACAACTTTTCCGGCATATCCCTTTCCCAATATCAGCCTGGTAGTTGAAAAATTCAACGACAGGCGAAATAGCGTTGTAATCAGAAGTATTGTCGGAAATATGGAAAACTGCAGCGGTTCCTTGATATACATTGACAACAGGAATATTACCAATGATAATGAAATATTCATAGTAATCAGTATATCAACCAGGGAAGTAGGCACCGGTATTACTATAAGCATAATTATAGCTATAATCGCAATAGCTATAATATCACTATATCTGCGCATATATTGTCTCCTTCTATTTTTCTCTCAAGCTATATACAAATGCCAATACTTCCGCTACTGCCTTATATAACTCTTCGGGAATTTTTTCACCGATTTCAACACTACTATATAAAGCCTGAGCAAGGGGCTTATTTTCAACAATGGGAACTTTATTCTCCTTTGCCGTATCCTTGATTCTCTGTGCAATAAGATCCTTGCCCTTAGCTGTTACCAATGGGGCGTCTGAAGCCGACGGGTCATATTTTACTGCAACAGCAAAGTGAGTCGGGTTTGTAATTATTACATCGGCATGGGGAACCTCTGCCATCATCCTTCTTAAAGAGAGCTGCCTTTGCTTTTCTCTTATTTTTGATTTTAATTGGGGATTCCCTTCAATAAGTTTATATTCATCCTTTATTTCCTGCTTTGACATTCTGATGTTTTTTTCATAATCCCATATCTGAAATCCATAATCGAAAAAGGATAGAAACAGAAGCACTGCTGCGGCCCTTATCCCGACATTTATTATCGTGTTTCCAATAAATGCGGACGTTCTTTCAATATTCATATCCAGCAGTTCGGGAATCATTATGTAATTGCTGATTAAATAGCTATATACAACATATCCGATGATCCCTATCTTAAGAATAGATTTTAGCAACTCTACAAACGCTTGCTTTGAAAATAACCTTTTAAACCCCTCGACGGGATTTATTTTATTGAGATTCGGCACCAACGGTTTGACGGTAAAAACATGTCCTACCTGCAGGTAATTTACTATTACCGACACTAGGGCAATTATTAAAAGCACTGGAGCAAGAACTTTTGAAACAATAACCATGCATTTAATATATATCCGCATAATGTCCGAATTGTTAAATTGCGAATCAATATCTTTAGAAAAACTCAAAAATGTTCTTAGTGCCATAACCAAATCTTTAA
The DNA here is from genome assembly GCA_029553855.1 of Bacillota bacterium. Lineage (GTDB taxonomy): Bacteria > Bacillota > Clostridia > Lutisporales > Lutisporaceae > BRH-c25. The sequence goes on from JAKPKE010000016.1 coordinate 48,528, forward strand.
AAATAAAAGAGGATAACAGCTTCATACTCCAGAAGGTAATCAGCAGCACCATTGATGTCACCAATTCCTTGCTTCTCGGAATCTGACCCTTCTCACGCAGCTCAGATCTTCTCTTCGGAGTTGCAGGTTCAGTTTTTTCTCCGAAAAGCTGCAAATCTATCCTATAAAACAAGTATTCTCTCATCCTTTAGCCATACTCCTTATTATTAAGTAGATATAGCCATACATCCTGTCAAAGGTCACAGTCATTATCTTTACAAATGCCGGCATTATTACATATAAAGTCAGAATTCCAATTCCGATTTTCAAGGGCATACCTACAACAAATACATGCATCTGAGGTACTGTTTTGGAAAGTATTCCAAGGGCAACCTCTGCAAGCATAACTGCCGCAATCACAGGAACACTTATTTTAAACCCAATGACAAATACATCCGTAAAAACATTTGCTATATTGTTTACCATGACTTCAGTAAATACAAAACCGTCAATGGGCAAAACGCTGTAGCTCTTGAACAAAGCTGAAAGCAAAACATGATGACCGTCTATTAAAAGAAAAAACAATGTGGTCAATATATATATAAAATTTCCTGTTATAGGAACCTGTGTGTTCATTGTCGGATCCAATACATTAACCATACCAAAGCCTATTTGCATATCAATAATCTGTCCTGCAACATATAGGGCGGAAAATACAAGAAAGCTGACGTAGCCGATAACGATGCCAACAAGGAATTCCTTGCCTATAATAACTGCAAAGCTCAATAGGTTCGAGTATTCCAGCTGAATATCTCCAATCAGAGGAACCAGTATATATGAGCAGAAAAACGCGAAGCCTATCTTTAAATATGAAGGTACTTCCCTTCTGCCAAATACCGGGGTAACCACAAAAATCGAAGACATCCTCACAAAAACCAGAAGCCATACTAAAAACTTATCTACAAGAATCGCATTTATACTATCCATAACTACTTAATATACGTTGGTATATTCTCAAAAAGTCTAATGGTAAATTCATTCATAATATTCATCATCCATGGACCAAAAATAAGTAATGTGAGGAAAATCGCGATAACCTTCGGTATAAAAGACAATGTAGCCTCCTGAATCTGTGTAGTTGCCTGCATTATGCTTACTATAAGGCCTACCAAAAGAGACATGCCTAATATCGGTGCAGAAATCATCAGAACAACCTTAATTGCTTCTTGTGCAACATCAATTATCATACCCTGGTTCATAGACAACACCTCAATTATTTAAATCCCAGAATAAGAGATTTAATTATTAAATTCCAGCCGTCAACCATAACAAACAGCAGAATTTTAAATGGCATTGATATCATAATGGGCGGCAGCATCATCATGCCCATGGACATAAGGGTACTTGATACTATCATATCTATCATTAAAAACGGTATATATAAGAAAAAACCAATCTCAAAAGCTGTTTTTAGCTCGCTTATAATAAATGCCGGTATAAGCGCAGAGGTTGGTATATCGCTCTTAGCTAAAGGTTTGTTTACCTGCCCCAGCTTCAAGAACAATGCAAGATCCTTTTCTCTTGTATATTTAAACATAAAATTGCGAATCGGAACTGAAGCTTTTTTAATTGCTTCTTCCTGTGAGATCTCGTTATTCGTATACGGTTTGAAAGCTGTTTCGTTTATTTCCGATATAACCGGCGACATTACAAAGAATGTCAGAAATAAAGCAAGGCCTATAAGTACCTGATTCGGCGGCATTTGTTGTGTGCCCAAAGCATTTCTTGTAAATGAGAGTACTATTACTATCCTTGTAAAAGATGTAAGCATTATCAGAAGTGATGGTGCCAGTGTAAGTATAGTCAGCAAGAATAGTATCTGCATGCTGAGTGCAACATCCTTAGGGTTTTCAGCCGTTTCGATATCAAGGCCTATCTTGGGTATCGGAAGCGGTTCACACCAGACACTGAAGACTCCCGGGATAAGTATAAGGATTATGAAAATAGCAATTTTTAAAGCATCTTCCCTTTTAATCATCAGTTTTTTTACCCCTAACAATGGTTTTCAGTCTAACCAAATTTTGTTTAATTGAATTGGCAGCCGATGTTTTTTCATGAATTCTATTAATGTATGATTCATAATTTTCATTATCCAGGCCGCCGTATTCTTCGCTTATGTCACCTACTAACAGTTTTTCCTTATCTATTTCAGAAAGAAGGAATATATTCTTTTGGCTGTTTCCAATAAGCATGTACTGCTCCCCGACTTTAATAAGTAAGAGGCTTTTATCAATTCCAAGAGGTACTGACTCAATTATCTTCAGATTCTTATTTTTTCCCCTGTTGAATCCTTTTCGGGATAAATATTTTGTAACGTAATAGGCAGCGGCTAAAATAACAGCCGACATGAATAAAAAATAAAGAATACCATATATCGACCCACTATCCATATTTCCCGCTCCTTATCAGCCAAGCACCTTCTTCACCGCTTCTATAATTCTCTCAGCCTGAAAGGGCTTGACAATAAAATCTTTTGCACCTGCCTGTATTGCTTCTATTACCATAGCTTGCTGCCCCATAGCAGAACACATGATAATCTTTGCCCCACCACTTATTTTTTTGATTTCCTTTACAGCCTGTATTCCATCCATTTCAGGCATTGTTATATCCATTATTACCAAGTCCGGAGAGAGCTCATTATATTTTTCTATAGCTTTCGAACCATTCTCGGCCTCACCGCATATCACAAAGCCGTTTTTTGACAATACATCCTTAATCATCATCCTCATAAAAGCCGCATCGTCAACAATTAATATACCGTTAGCCATTTGAATACTTCCTCCTTGTATATCTAAATTGTAATCTACTGTATTTTACTTAAGCGCTTTGCCGCGCTTATAATATCCGTGATTCTGACTCCGAAACTTTCGTCTATTACTACTACCTCGCCTTTGGCAATGTATTTTCCATTTACCAATACATCTACCGGTTCTCCTGCCAGCTTGTCCAGCTCAAGTATTGTTCCGGGTCCGAATTCCAAAATATCTTTTATAAGCTTTTTTGTTCGCCCCAGCTCAACCGTAATTTCCAACGGCACATCCATAATAAGCTCTATGCTTTCCTTCTCTGCAGCCAATTGATCGCTGTCAAAGGTCTGGTATTGTACAGGCTGAACATTCACCACTTTATGTTCCTCCATTCTCACAGGCCTATACTCCTCCTTTTCCTCATAGTCATTGCTGTAAATCTTCTGCTTCTCATGCTGCGACTGGGTATCGGGCTTTGTATAGGTTTCCTGTTTTTGTTGAGGTGCTATATGCTCCTCTATGTCCACGGGTTCTTCCGGAACTGTAACATTATTCAGAAGGTTTTCGACAAGATTCTTTGCAAATTTAATTGGAATAAGCTGCATGATCTCACTGTCTATAATATCTCCAATCTCCATTTTAAAGGCAATCTTCACTATTGTCCCACCTGAATTAAACTGTTCAATATCTTTAGAATCTGTAAAATGTATAACAAATGCATTGGGGGGAGAAATATAAATCTTTTTGTTGAACATGGTAGATAAAGATGTTGATGACGAGCCGATCATCTGATTCATAGCCTCGCTTATTGCGCTGAGGTGAAAATCGCTAATAGGCTCCTGATTAATTTCCCCTTTTCCTCCCATCATAAGATCTGCAATAGCCTTTACATCGTCCTCCTTCAGTATTAATAAATTCGATCCTTCCAAACCATCTATATAATTTACCTGTACTGCAACACACGGTATTACATACTGTTTGGAAAGCTCATCCCAGTTGACAACCGATACTCTAGGTATTGTAATGCTTACTTTGTTTCTAAGGAGTGTAAACAATGTCGTAGCCGATGTACCCATGCTTATATTGCCTATCTCTCCCAAAGCATCTATTTCTTCATTTGTAAGGTAACTATCCTGGTCCATTTGTGAAAACGAATTGTCTTGAGAAGATGAATTATCCTGAGAAGATGATTCGCTGTCCCCCCTAAGAAGGGCGTCTATCTCTTCCTGTGACAGCATTTCACTCATAGTAATCATCTCCTTTCTTCTCTACAGTAGTTATTCTTATTGACACTCTGTTTTTTTTCAATCCCGGTTTGCCGCCAAACTTCCTCAAATTACCGATATAAACCTTTAGATCTTCATTCACAGAAGTCTTTAGCGGTATTACATCTCCGATATTGAGTTCCAAAAAATCTCTGATCTTTATGTCGTTGCTTCCCAATAAAACTTTTATGGGAAGTTGCGTACTCTGAATTTTCTTTTCTATTAGCTTAAGATCGCTGCCGGTTATTTCCTTGTTTATACCTGAGAACCAAAACTTAGTGCTTAGTTTGGGAATAATAGGTTCAATAACCAAATGGGGTATGCAAATATGTATCATTCCTTCGATATTTCCAACCCTTGTATTTAATGTTATAAGTGCAACAGTTTCATTGGGAGACATTATCTGAGTAAACTGCGGGTTTGTCTCGATTTTCCTGAGCCTCGGCTTCAGTTCAATGACATTTTTCCATGGGTCTCTGAAAAAACCTATTATCTGTTCAATAATTTTTTCTAAAAGTGTAATCTCTATTTCAGTAAAACCTCTTAATCTTTCAAAGGCATGTCCCGTACCTCCGAGGATTCTTTCAATCATAGCAAATGAAATTGATGGTGTCATTTCAATTATAATTGATCCGTTTAGAGGAGAGAAGTCAACAACGCCAAGTACCGATGGATTTGGCATTGAATTGGTAAATTCATTATATGTAAGCTGGTCCACTGAAATTACTTCAATTTGTACCAAAGCCCTTAAATAACCCGACAGATAAGTCTGCAAAAGCCTCGAAAAGTTCTCATGCATAATCTGAAGAGTCCTTGTATGGTCCTTTGAAAACTTATTGGGTATTTTGAAGTTGTATTCCTTTACCTTCCTTTCCTCTTTTTCTTCTTTTATCTCCGATACATTTATTTCACCGGAATTCAAAGCGTTAAGTAGTGCATCTATTTCATTTTGTGAAAGAATCTCCGACACACTGCGACACCTCCTTCCCTATTGCACAATAAATTCATCGAAGTAGACATCTTTTATTCCTTTTGAATTAATTATTTTTTGTATTAGAGCAACTATTTCTTTCTGAAGTTTTTCCTGTCCTTCTCTTCCTTCAAGATCGGCTTCAGATTTTCCCCTGACCAGTGCGTTTATCCTGTCTCTGATCTCAGGCTCCCTGTAAGTAACCAACTCTGCTACGTCTTTGCTGATTTCTAATTTAATCGTCAACTTACATATCTTTTTACTATCTTTGACATTATTCACAAAAGAATCCCCTACAGATACCATCATAAGTTTTTTGTCGATTTTTATAGGTTCTTCTTTTTTTTCTTTCGGTGTATTAAAAATCATATATATTATTATACCTGAAATTATCACTAAAAGTAAAAAAATAATGACTGCTATAAGAATAATATTTCTTTTCATTAAGTCTCCCTCCTAAAAATATGCAAAAAAATGGCTATTTCCCGGTACCGTTCTTTTCATCTCTTAGAATTACCATGTCGACTCTTCTGTTTTTTTGTCGACCTTCCTTTGTATTGTTATCATCAACCGGATGCTGGTCTGAGTAACCCGAAGCGGACATTCGCTTTGCCTCTATACCGTTTTCTTCAATCAGATACTTTACCACATTAACCGCCCTGGTAGTGGAAAGTTCCCAATTTGACGGGAATCTGAAGGTATTAATGGGTACATTATCTGTATGTCCCTCTACCCTGACATTTTTGTTGTTTCTTCTGATTATTTCAGCAACTTTATTGATAATTTCCCGGGCCTTTGGCTTCAAATCAGCTTTGCCCGAATCAAACAGAACGTCATCCAAAAATGTAACCAAAAGTCCCCGTTCGTCAAGCCTCAATGTAATACTGGCCTCCAGGTTGTTTTCTTTTATGTATTCGCTCATCTGCTCATAAATAATTCTGAACTCCTCAGCCTCTTCAACTGGGGAATCGCTGGGAAAACTTGTAACCAAGGGTTCTAAATTTACTGTGATACCTGAATCCAACACACCCAAAGAACCGCTCATTGAATGTGCAATAGCCTGAAATTTCTGCACATCAAGGGTAGCAAATGAAAACAGCAGCACAAAAAAGCATAAAAGCAGCGTCATCATATCCGAGTATGTAGCCATCCAGGCAGGTGCCCCAGCCGGAGGCTCTTCTTCCTTCCGTTTTCTGCCCATATTTATTCTTCACCCTCTTTTGGCTCTTTCGATGTATCTAAATTATTCCTAAGCCTTGGCGACATGAATGCTTTAAGTTTTTCTTCTATTATTCTCGGGTTTTCGCCGGCTTGTATCGACAGCATCCCTTCCAGCATTACTTCTTTTAAGAGAGATTCCTGGGAACTCCTAAGTTTCAGTTTGTTTATTACAGGATTACAAAACATATTTTGTATAATCGAACCGTAAAATGTAGTAACAATTGCAACTGCCATGTTTGGTCCTACAGTTGACGGGTCCGAAAGGTTGGCAAGCATATTTATCAGCCCAATCAAGGTTCCCAGCATGCCAAAACCCGGTCCAATGGAACCCAAATATTCATAAACTCCCTGATTGCTCTTATGTCTATCTTCAATAAAAGCAAGCTCTGTTTCCAATATATTCCTAACCAGCTCAGGATCAGTACCGTCTACTATCAGAAGTATTCCTTTCTGCAGAAAGTCATCTTTAAGCTCCTGGGCAGCCTCTTCCAAAGCAAGCAATCCTTCCTTCCTGGCTATGTTTGCAAGGCCTATTATTGATTTTATTATGTCTTCAGCATTGGTTTCCGTATATAAGAAAACATATTTAACAGCTGCAAAACCTTCCCTCAGCTTATTTGCGGGAAACGCCATAACCGTCATTGCGATTGCTCCGCCAAATGTGCATATGATTGACGGTATGTCAACATAACCTGCCAGACTCCCACTAATCATTATTGTCACAACTACTACGACAATTCCGGCAATTAACCCAATAACAGACGATAAATCCAATTATTTGCACCTCACTTTAGAAGTTATCCTTATTAATTAGCGATGAAAGGTCGAAAATCCTCTTTTTATATTCGATAATTTTTTCTATAATCTCTTCCGAACTTTCAGAAACCAACAATTTTTTCCCGTCCCTCAGCGTAATGACGGTATCGGGAGTATTCTCAATGGTTTCAATATGCTCGCAGTTCAAGTAATAAGGAGCGCCGTTGAGCCTTGTAACCTTTATCATAATAACACTTCCCTTCTTTGTTTAAATCCCTGGGCACAAGGCCCAGGGATTATTTCAATTATCTTTTAAGGTTTACCAGTTCCTGAAGCATTTCATCCGAGGTTGTTATTATCCTTGAATTGGCCTGAAAGCCCCTCTGAGTACTTATCATTTCCGCAAATTCATTTGATATGTCTACATTGGACATTTCCAGTGTGCCGGAGTTAAGAGATCCCAGTCCGCTGTAGCCCGGAAGTCCGATTATTGGATCCCCTGAGTTTGGGGTTACCTGGAACATGTTCTCTGCGGTCTTCTCAAGTCCGGCAGGGTTCTTGAACACTGCAAGTGCAATCTGGCCGATTATTTTATTCATGCCGTTTGTGAATATGCCGCTTATTTCACCCGTGGGGCCTATGCTGAAAGTATCCAGGGAACCCTGGGGATATCCGTCAGTACTTGTAACCGCTGCATTTGATTCATTGGCAAACTGCGTAATCTTTGAAAAGTTGACATCTATCTTTGTTTCGGCTGATCCATTTTTAGGGCTGACTGTAAGCTTAATAATTCCAGTACCGTTTATACTTTTTGCCAAATCCAGCAACCCGTTTGGACCAAATTCCAGCTTAACTAAAATGCTTTCCAGATTTGTCCCTGCGCCCTCAACCCCTAGGTTGGTAAAGTATTTTTTGGTATCCTGATTCTGTATGAACACGCCCCAATTGTTGCTTAAATCAGTGTCGGGATCAATGGGAGTGAGCGTTCCGTCTGCCGCAATGCCCCGAACAAAAGTATATTTCAGCGTATGCTTGCCTCCAAGGGAATCATATACTGTTGCCGTTGTTTCCCAGAATTTTGCACCTAACGGAATACTAAAGGACTCGGGAACGGGCGGCGGACCGGCAGCAGCTGCCGTAAATGCCGGCAGCGTTTCATTCGTCATTTGTGCTATATTGTTATCCAGGTTTCCTTCGAAATTTGAATATGATGTTTCTTTTGCTGCAACCATCTCCGCCTTTGATATCACTACCCCTTCCAGCTGACTTTTCAAAACGTTGGTATCCGGGTCTACCATATATCCCAATACCCTGTAGCCGTTTGCGGCAACCAGGTTGCCGTCGTCATCCAGCGAGAAATTCCCTGCTCTTGTGTATGAACGGCTCAGTCCGTCTTCTGAGTTGGAAAGTATGAAGAATCCGTCCCCATTTATAGCCAGGTCCGTAAGGTTGTCCGTCCTTTGTACCGCACCCCTAATATGGAAAGTATCAATGGATGACAGTGATATGCCGAGTCCCACCTGCTGCGGATTGGTGCCCCCCTTGCCTGCCTGGGGAGAGCCTGCCCCTCTCAAAGTCTGGTTGAACACCTCCTGGAAGGTTGCCCTCTGTGATTTGTAACCTACAGTATTTACATTCGCTATGTTATTGCCGATAGTATCCATCTTGAGCTGGTGTGCCCTTAGCCCGGATACTCCGGAAAACATGGATCTCATCATAATTAATGACCTCCTTTAAGTTTTGTGTGCCTTTCTTCTGTCATTCCGAAAGGCTAAGCCTCCTTAACAAGGTCCGGCTTATATTATTACTGCACCATCAATGTTTGTGAATACATTGTTCTTAAGATTTTCTTCAGTAGCAGCTGTTATAATCATCTTATTCTTCACATTTGCTATGAAGGCTGAGTTTCCCATTATTATCAGCGTTTCTTTTACACCCTTCTCCGCCGCTTTATTAACGGCCTCGCTTATCTTACCCAGGTCATCCTTTGTGAGCGAAATATTTCTTACCTGAAGCCTTTCTATTGCGTGTCTGGAGAATTTTACCCCGGATTGTCTGGCAAGTTCCTGCTGGAATACAAAGTCAAAGTCTGCACCCTTATCTATGTTCCTGTTTTTCTCCGGCTTTGTTGGCGACATCGGTTTGCCGATTGGAATTATGGGTTTATTGTTAAAAATCATGCTCACTTGAATCACCCCTTAAATGTTTAGTTGACTTCCGTCACATCTTCCAGATATATTTCCTTTCCGTCAACTGTCAGGTATATGGATGTGCCATCCTTTCTGACTTTTTCTACTGTTCCTTCAATCTCCACCCTTTTGAATCTTTTGACCCCGTCCACCATTTCCTCCTTTTCATAGGTTCCTTTTATGCTTTTTCCTATCAGATTGAAGGCGGCGGTACTTCTCATGGTCTGATTCATAAGGTATATCTGCTCTACGGAGTTCTCAAGCTCAGTTACTTCCCTGACATCGTCAAATTTCACTTCGTATTTTGTGCCCAACGAATCCACTGCCAGGTATACTTCATTGTTCTTGACTACTATCTTTTCGACCAGGCCTATGAACTCTTTGGTTTCTTTTAGATCATCAGCTTTGTAGTTCACCTTTACCAGCTTGTTTACCAGGTTGCTTGCCGAGTTCACCTTTATTGCCTTGTTTGTATTCTGAGACTGTTCAAGGGTGCTGAACTGTGCCATCTGTCCTATAAACTCATTATCATTGGTAGGTTCAAGGGGATTCTGGTATTTCAGCTGCGTTACAAGTATTTTCAGGAAAGCATCCTTGTCAAGGCTGCTGTTAAACTCCTTAGACTCGACTTTACTGCTGTATGTGGAATATTGCCCGCTAATTCCGCTTATTGTCATATTTTCACCTCCTATGCCCTGTGATCAAATTCACCAGTGTGCATACTGTATGGATTGGCTTTGCCTGTAAAAGCCTCTGAACCGTCGGGATAACCGTAATAACTGCCTTGGCTCATGCTTCTGACGTTCAGCTTTGCCTTTCCCTTGAATTGTCCTTGATTACTGCCGTTATAGTATTCATTTTTGTTTTGTCCTACAGAAACACTCAGGTTCTGTATTGCCAGACCTTTTTCATTAAGCATGTCCCTAAGCTCGTTGAAGCTGGATTCTATTATCTGCTTTACTTCATGGCTTTCTGCAACAAATTTCGCAGTAACCAGGCCTCTTTCAACTGCAACTTTCAACGTCAGCTTTCCCAGGTTTTCGGGCTCCAATTGCATCCTTATTTCTTGCTGTGAGCCATTTACTACTATCTCTGCTTTTTTTACTATCTGGTTTACTATTCCGCCCTTGACAACCGATTGGTCCTTGGCTGCCGGAGCTTGATTCTGTAATACTTCCGGCTTACTTTCCAACACTGCTTCTTTGTGATTAAAGGCGGTTATTTCTGCATTAACCGGCTTATTCTTTGCTGCATCAGCTGCCTTATTGATTTCTCCGCCAGATTTCGTATTGTCCCCAGCTTCCTTATGCCGGCTTTGGCCGTCTTCGGCTTCCTTTACTGCAGCAGTCTCTTTCCCGGCCTTGGTGCCCGCAATGCTTTTTATTTCATTCTCCCCTGCTTCGTTGCTTGAGTCCATGACAGACTTTGCATCAGGTCTAAGGGCTTCGGTTTTTGGTATATCTCCCTGTTTTTCCGGCGGAATTGCTGTCATATTTTTATCCGCTGTTAAATGAAGGTTTTCATCGGAACCCTGCATTGGAGTGCCTTTATCATTGCTGCCATCTGCTTCAGTGCTGCCCGTAAACAATTCTTCAGTATTGACATCAGCCCAATCCATTTGCTGCTTAAAAATGCTGTCATTAGTCGGCTCTTTTGAAGCTGTTTCGTTTCTTGCTGATATTTTCCCTAATATGGCCTTAAAATCTTCAATAAAATCAGCATCTGCTCCTTCTGCGTCCGGAATTTCTATTGTATCCGGTGCCTCCTGTAATTCTTCCAGTGCCGACATAAGCACTTCAAATTCTACATGAATATCCGGTTCTTCCTTAGCTGCGCTTTCATTCTGAATCCCTGCAAGCCCTTTCAGAGATTCTTCGATGCCTTCAAATAAGATTATCCGATCATCCAAGGATAAAGCCTCTGTATCCGGCATATTTG
>JAKPKE010000309.1 GCA_029553855.1 Bacillota bacterium
CTCACTGTCCATAACATTAAGGTATATGTTGTATGTGCCGGTCTTGTCCATGGGGATACTGCTGACGCTTATGCCGCTGTCTATATTCCCCTTATCATCCTCTTTAAGAAGGGTTGAGGAATATATTATCCTTGTGCCGTCGGATATTTGGAAGTCGCATTTGCTCCATCTTCTCCCGCTGCCCTTTGTGCTTGTGTTGGTTATCTCTATTGTGTCCCCTGTCCTTACCTCAAGATCGCTCCCTGAATCGCTGAAGCCCTGGGAGCTGCCGTTGACCTTTATTGTAAAGCTGGAGGTAGGGGCAGTAATAGGCTCATAGCGAACACTAAAATATTTTTCGTGCAATTTTGCATAGTCCACCCTGCCGTCAACGATATATTCATCATATTTGCTTGGAATAGAGCCTGCATTGACTGTGGAACAATATGAAAACAAAGCAGCGACACATAGAAGTATCGCCACGGATTTTTTAAAGCATGTTTTATTCAATATAGTCACCTGCCTAATTCACTTTGAATTTAATGTCATATTCTTTCATGCCATTGCCTCTCTTTAAATAAAGCTTATAGTCCAATACCTCGCCTCTTTTGTTATAATCAGGAACCTTTGTCCACATACCCTTGACAGCTTTTTCTTCATCCCTCAATATTCCTCTCATGGAACAGGTTCCTAATTTCTTATTATATATAGATGTTTCCTCAGCCACTTTCCAAACATCGGTCCTTACTTCGTATACATGGTCATAGCTTATAAAGGGCTGTGTAAGCCATGTCACCGTATTATTCAAATCCTTACCCTTTGTTGTGCATACGACCTTAAACTGGCACTCAGGGGTATATTTAAGATAGTCTTCAAAGTTGTCCATTGCTATATGTCCCGCAAAATAATCGAACATATCTGCCGGATCATCATATCCATTAAAGTCCTCCTGCTTGTTCAATATCCTTATCATAGGCTCCATGATATAGTTGGGATCGCTCTTTGCTCTATCTATCTCTATCTCTCTTTTTAATGCAATATCCTCTGCCGTCTGCGTACCCTCTGCGAAGCTTTCCTCCATAGCCGCCTTTGCCGTAAATCCACTTGGATCAGCCTTATATTCCACCATCCTCGATATTATTGTCGCCGCCTCCGCCCTGGTTGTTACTCCCGTGGGATTGAATATAAACTTTCCGTTCATGGGAATACCCCTTACCAGATATTCTTCATATGCCTT
>JAKPKE010000070.1 GCA_029553855.1 Bacillota bacterium
GACGCAACTATGAGTTTGTAGATACCCTGGAGCAACAGCCTTGTATATCGACTCGCACAGTGCAAATCTTTGGACAGAATCACAGCTTGATGCTTGAAAAATCCTAACGCACATAAACCCGACCTCGTGTCGGTATGTGCTGGATTTACCTCACGTAAATCCTACGGATTTTTCTGCGCATCTTCGCAGGATTCTGTTGCTCAAAGCCTGCAAGTGCTCGCTGATATACAAAGGCTTTGCTCATATGTATTTACATCCACGGGGAATTGCATAGTATATCAGGGCACACTTTATGAGGCGCAAATACCGGCGTGGGGAGATATGTCATCCTGAACGCAGTGAAGGATCTTTGACCCTTAAGGAATACCCAGGCTTTCTCGTGTCTCGCTTCTCGTGTCTCGCATCTCGTGTCTCGTATCTGAAGAATGCTGCGCATTCTTCTCCAAATACGAAAAAATACTGACGGCAATACTTTAACAATATATTAAAGTAATTGTCATCAGTATCGGGAGAGGAGAAATTGAAGGAAGAGCTCTATGGGGAAATATAGTTATAATTAACTAATGCCCCTGATATATATAGTGTTCAATATATTTTTTTTTATTCAGCTTTCATTAACGATTAGTGCTCCCCGAAGGTTTTGGAAGAGCATTAGGGTTAATATGTACCGTATCGCACAATACCTGATATTCTTTGAAAAAAAATCAATTAAAAATATGTTTTTGTAAAATTATAGTACTTATGCTAAAATAAAATTGAATTAGAGTTAAGAACTAATATTGCTTGGAAAAGGAGGTAGTTCTTTGCGGGTTATCGCAGGAGAATATAGAGGCAGGAGATTAGGCCGTTTAGAAGGTATAGATATCAGGCCTACCCCGGATAAAGTCAAAGAGTCACTTTTCAGCATACTTGGAGATGCGGTAATTGACAGCGAATTTCTTGATTTATTCGGAGGTACGGGCGGAATAGGAATTGAAGCGTTAAGCCGCGGAGCTAAACATACGGTTTTTGTAGATGCCGGTATACAGAGTATTAGTGTGTTGAAGGGAAACCTGGAGCATCTGAATATAAAAGACGAAGCGGAGGTTTTCCACACAGATTATTCAACGGCAATCAATAAGCTATACAAATATAATAAGCGGTTTAATATCATATTCATTGATCCCCCTTATAACGTTGGAATTGCTGAATCAGCTTTGGAGTTGATAGATAAAAATGTTATTCTTAAGCAATCCGGTATAATTATTGTTGAACATGATTCAAAATATGATATGCCGCAGAAAGTCGGCAAACTATATATGTATCGTGTCAAAAAATATGGGAATAGTGCTTTGTCATTTTACAGAATTAGCGAATAGATGCAACAAAGGGAGGAATAAGTTTGAAAATAGCAGTTTGTCCTGGAAGCTTTGATCCGGCTACTAACGGACATATAGATATTATTGAGAGGTCGGCAAAGCTTTTCGATGAAGTAATAGTTGCAGTATTGAATAACCCCCAAAAACAACCGCTTTTTTCCGTTGAGGAAAGGGTCGAGATACTGAAAAAAGCATGTAACTCCATGAAAAACGTTGAGATCGATAGCTTTTCAGGGCTCCTGACAGAATATGCGAAAGGCAAAAAAGCCAATGTAATTGTAAAGGGATTAAGAGCTGTATCAGACTTCGAATATGAACTTCAGATGGCTCTTATGAATAAAAAGCTTAATCCGGAAATTGAAACGGTATTTATTATGACAAGCAGCAAGTATTCATATTTAAGCTCCAATATAGTAAAAGAAGTAGCTAAGTTTGGCGGCTGCATAAGGGGCTTGGTGCCGGAGATTATAGAAGATGAAATATATAAGAGATTTAGATAGGAGGTTGATGTTATGGAGGTTATGCTGCTACTTGATGCCCTTGAAGACATGTTGGAAAAGGCACCTAATTTACCTTTCTCAAGTAAATCAGTGATAAACAAAGATGAGCTGCTGGAAATAATAAAGGATATTAGAATAAAGCTGCCGGATGAAGTAAAGCAGGCTCAATGGATTAAAGAAGAAAGGCAAAAAATCCTTATCGAGGCAAAAAAAGAGGCTGAAGCCCTGAGAAAAGAATGCGAAGAGAAGGTAAACAAAGTTAAGGAGGAACGCCAAAGGGTTCTTTCGGAAGCAGAGAAAGAGGCTGAAATAATTAAGAAAGAAGCCGATAAAAAGGTTCAGGAGATAGTTGATGAAAGTGATATAGTCAAAAAGGCAAATGAACAGGCAAAAGAAATAATAATTGCTGCTCAAATCGATGCAAAAAAAATAAGACTGGGTTCAAAGGATTATGCTGATGACCTTTTAGCTGAGCTTGAGAAGCATGCGGCAAGCGTTATTGAACTTATAAAGAACAATAGAGATGAGCTTAAGAATTTCAAGAGTTAGCGGCGACATCCGTAATATACACAATAAATATAAAGTAAAGTAAATGCAGAAGGTATAAAACAGTGAACTAATTAAAGAGGCTTTGATGTTTACGGCCTCTTTTGTATTTGATAAGAAAGTGAATCAGCATGAGAACAATCACAAACAATAGATTGATCAGTGAATTCATCAATACATGAATCCAACTGCCATGTGTGGATATGTCCCATATACCTGTTCCGGCAGTGTAATCCGGACTAAATACCTGTAAATCAGAGAAGCAATTAAACAATATATATGAATAAACAGAAGCTGTAATACCCTGCAATATCTTAAAAGCAAAATATACATTGAATTTGAGGTCTGTTTCTGAGATTATGCTCATTACCTGGGCATTTACCGAAAGCCCTCCAAAACCTATTATAAAGCTTATTATCATTAATTTGTATACGAGAAGTAATTGAAGCGATGCGCATTCCTTTACTCCGTTGGTAACTTCCAAAAATCCTATAAGCAAACCTGATATTATGTCGGGAGTGATTGAATCAAAAGGGATTATTTTTGAAGCCATTATGGAAAGGCTTTCCAAGAAACCGGATATTTTCAGTAAACCCGTTATTACGGAAAAGAAAATAATGAAACCGCCAATAATAAGTATAAGATTGACCCCGGCCTTAACGGCATCACCAATAATCATTCCTACGGGACGTCCGTCCTTTTTCCTGTGATTCAGCATATCAGTTATCGGATTTGATACATGTGCGTCCTTGCCGGATATTCTTTCCTTTTTGTAATATCTCATTAGAAATCCAACAGTAAAAGCAGACAAGTAATGTGGAACCGCGAGAAATAAACCTAGAGCAGGATTGTTCATTATGCCTGTGGCAACGGCGCCTATCATGAAAAGCGGACCTGAAGTGCTGCATAGATTCAATAGTCTTTGCCCTTCCACACAAGTGCAAAGGTCCTCCTGGCGCAGTTTGGCAATGATTCTTGCGCCAACGGGATATCCCGAGGATATGCTCATAAACAATCCAAAGGAACCTTCACCGGGTACATTGAATGCCGGGCGCATAAGAGGCCTGAATATGGAGCCAAACAGGCTGACTATTCCAAGACCAATAAGTATTTCAACACAGATAAAAAAAGGAAGCAGTGCAGGGCAGACAATATTATACCAGAGCTTTAAGCCTTCCAATGCAAAGGAGAAGGATTCACCGGGGAATATTATAATGCAGGCTGCAAGCAGGAAGAAAACAATGGAAAATATAAAAACGGAAACATTGCTTTTGTTCATGATATACCTCTAAATACAATTCAAGTGCGCCTCCAGCGTACTTGTGCGCCGATTTCGTATCCAATGCTTTTTAACACATCATATATTATATTATTCATGTGTTAGAAAGCATCTCATCTATTTGGTGCCTTGCTTGCCCTGGAAGTTATATGCTTTACGAGGCACTATCGTAGTGAGATAAATTTCCTTACGAAATCGTGTGCATCCGCCGGAAGCTATATCATCAGTGGGGGATTGACAGCGGGGGTCATCTCCACTGATGATATATGGTTTATATATTTATATTTAGGGCAGCAGGGTATTATGCGTCAGACGCGAGTCACTGGTTGCGAAACACAAGAAAACTGTGTATTTCTTATGAGTGCGTGCTAAATACCCGATTGCTGAAGGAATTCCGGAGACCAGCGACTTGTGACTGGCGGATTAATATTTACAATAGTACGGAGAGGTGAAGTAATCCTCTGAACCTTTCCTGTGTATTGGCGCATCATATGCGAGATTATAAATGTCCGTTGATAAGAGATCGTAAGAAAACATTTTTGAAATACGCTCGTCAGGACTTCTAAAATCAGCTACTTTAGAGATTACCGGACAGGCTGAGCGGCTTTTTATTTCTTTTAACAGATCCTTTCCATTGTTGTTAAAGGCAAGTACTCTTATATAGGACGGACAGTCAGGCTTCTTGAATTGCGCTATATCGCTTTTTCTTATGTCAAGCAGTATATGGCAGAGAAGACGTTGGATATAGGTTCTGGTATAGCGTTTCGTCTTTACGGCTTCAATCAATTCACAGCAATCAGAGCTGATCTTTGAATGTTTTTTCAGCCTATTTTCAAGGCCTTCCCTGATATTGAGGTATCTCTTAAGTTCGGATTTTTCGGATATCCTGAGCCGATAGAGCAATATATCAGAAAAGTCATTCAAATATACAGGATGTTTGTTTGAACTGATATTTACATTAATAATATCCAGGGAGTTTTCAGGCATAGACATTTTTACTTTTTCCGAAATCCCATTTTCCTTTATTTCATTTCTTATCGCCGTGGCACCGGCAATATGACCTTTAATATGTTTATCATTGTACCCGCTTGCAAGGCGTTTTACAGCAACCGGTTCTATTTTGCTTTTCAAGACTGTCAGAGCTTTTATGTATTCAATGCCTAATACATTATTGGGATTTTTCAGAATATCATTATATAGATTTTTTTGTTCTTCCCCAACATAAGAGGTTACAGCCTCAGAGATAGCTTTGGGGTATGATACACCCTGTTCAAGCTGGGATTTGAAGAGCTTTCTCAGGGGCTCAGGTTCATTTTGCAGAATTCCGGCCAATTGGAAAAGAGTTGCAGTATCTCCCATTTCACTGCCAAAGCATATGCAGTCGATTATTCCCATTGAGTTTAATATCTTTACAGCTCCCAGTGCAAATATTTCTGCAGGTTGGCATGCATATACTACAGGCAGCTCGATTACAAGGTCGGCACCATTCATCACAGCCATTCGCGCCCGGGACCATTTGTCAAAAATAGCGGGCTCCCCTCTTTGCACAAAACTGCCGCTCATTATACAAATGACATGGCTTGCACTGCAGGCCTCCTTTGCGGCATGGATGTGATATTTATGACCATTATGGAACGGGTTGTATTCCGATATTATTCCTACTGTTTTCATTGTAACCCTCCGCACCTAATGTTTTGTGCCCTTGGAATGTTGCATCCTAAGTTTCAGGAAAGTCTTCAAAGCTTTGCCCGAATTCTCGAATCTCGCGTCTGGTATCTCGTATATGATTATTCCATTTTACCACATTTTTCTCTTGCATATATATAATTATGCTTGAGGCAGAGTGGAATACTATGTATTGTTAATTATTTTGCAAAAAAAGCAGGAAAAACATTATTTATATAGAAAATAATACAGGTCATATTATTTTTCGGGGAGGTACAATTTAATGAAAATACTGGTTATAAACTGCGGGAGCTCCTCATTGAAGTATCAATTTATTGATATGCAGAATGAAGAGGTTATCGCCAAGGGTCTTGCAGAAAGAATAGGGATTGATGGTTCAGTTCTAAAACATCAGCCCAAGGATTCGGACAAAATAATAATAGAGAGGCCTATGCCTACACATAAGGAAGCTTTGCAGACAGTTGTTGATGCTTTGACAGATAAGGATTACGGCGTAATAAAGGATATGGGGGAAATAACTGCAGTAGGACACAGGGTAGTCCATGCAGGTGAGAAATTTGCATATTCCGTAGTATTGAAAGAAGAAGTAATGAATGCATTAAAAGAATGCATAGATATCGCTCCTTTGCACAATCCTCCCAATATCATGGGTATTGAGGCCTGCAGGCAAATAATGCCCGGGGTAACTATGGTAGGAGTGTTTGATACGGCTTTTCATCAAACTATGCCTAAGGAAGCCTATATATATGCCATACCTTATGAATTGTATGAAAAATATAGAATAAGAAGATACGGATTCCACGGTACATCCCATAAGTATGTTTCCGAGAGAGCTGCCGTAATTCTTGGCAAACCTCTTGAGGAGCTGAAGCTTATAACCTGTCATCTGGGAAACGGCGCCAGCATTACAGCTGTAAAATATGGCAGGTCTGTAGATACCAGTATGGGATTCACCCCTCTTGAAGGTCTTGCAATGGGGACAAGGTGCGGAGACATAGATCCTGCAATAATAAAATATTTACATGATAAAGAAAACATCAACGTTGCTCAAATTGACGGAATTCTCAATAAAAAGTCAGGAGTATTGGGCATATCCGGTGTAAGCAATGATTTCAGAGACATTGAAGAGGCTTCCAACAATGGCAACGAAAGAGCAAAGCTTGCCCTTGATGTTTATGTATATAAAGTAAGGAAATATATTGGCGCATATGCTGCAGTTATGAATGGCGTTGATGCTGTTGTATTTACAGCCGGACTTGGTGAAAATTCCGCCAGTATGAGGAGCGCAATATGTAAAGATATGTGCTTCTTTGGAATAGAGCTGGATGAGGTAAAAAACAAAATAATGGGCAAAGAGGCAGATCTATCGAAAGATGGTTCAAAAGTTAAGGTCTTGCTTATACCGACTAATGAAGAGCTTATGATTGCCAGGGATACAATGAGGCTCGTAAGCAAATAATAACGTATGTAAAAGCAGGCATTGCCTGCTTTTTCTTTTAAATACATAATAATTACGAGAAGAGGGATTCCTATGGAGATTAATGCACCTTATGAAATAAACAAAAAAGGTCATTTGGTTTTTGACGGCTGTGATGTTGTCGGGCTGGCAAATGAATATGGTACTCCGCTGTATGTTGTCAGCGAATCCGAAATACGAAAAAGATGCAAACGTATAAAAGAATGTTTTATGCATAAATATACTGATACCCAGGCCTTGTACGCAAGCAAAGCAATGAGCAATGTAGCAATTTACAGGATTATCAGTGATGAAGGTCTGGGAATTGACGTAGTTTCAGGAGGGGAACTGTACACTGCAATTAAGGCCGGTTTTCCTGCAGAAAAAATTTATTTTCACGGAAACAATAAAACCCAGGATGAAATAAAGTTAGGGCTGGACAATAATATAGGCTGTTTTGTAATAGACAATGATTATGAAATAGACCTTATCCAAAAGACGGCCTTTGAAAGCGGCAAAAAGGTCAAAGCGCTGCTTCGTATTGCACCTGGAGTATCTGTTAATACTCATGAGTATGTTTGCACAGGACAAATTGATTCAAAATTCGGGTTTTCTATTAAGGACAACACTGCCCTAATTGCTGTTAAAAAGGTCTTAGAATCCCATAATATCAATTTTGCAGGCATTCACTGCCATTTAGGCTCTCAGATATATAGCCGTGAAGCATATTATGAAGCAGTTATGATCATGATCTCTTTATTAGGGCAAATCAAGCAGGAATATGGCATAGAAGCGGAGGAACTGAATGTAGGGGGCGGCTTTGCAGTTTTTGATTATGAGCGGGATAAATATGTTGACATTGCAGATTTTATTGAAACAATTATGGATACCGTCGAAGAACAATGCAGCATAAGAAAAATAAAAAGGCCGAGAGTTTTAATTGAACCCGGGCGATGGATAGTGGGAGAATCGGGAATAACTATTTATACAGTGGGTGCTGTTAAAGAAATAAAGGGGATAAGAAAATATGTGAGTATCGACGGCGGAATGACCGATAACCCGAGATATGCGTTATATAATGCATTGTACAAGGGTATAGCGGCGAACAAAGCAGCAGAAAAGTGCACTGAGGTAGTCACTATCGCAGGCAAGTGCTGCGAATCCGGGGATATTCTGATTAAAGACCTGAATACCCCGGCGCTTGAACCAGGAGATATACTTGCCGTACTTGGCACAGGTGCCTATAATTATTCAATGTCCAGCAATTATAACAGGCTTACGAAACCGGCAATGCTTATGACAAACAAGGGTGAAGTCAGGGTTATTATGAGAAGGGAAGACTATGAGGACCTCTTAAGATATGAGCAAATATGAGACAGTGCCTGTGCTAAATATTGATATGGCAAAGATGCCGGATTAAAGTAGTGTGAAGTGTTTCTGCTTGACAAAATAAATATTGATTTGTATAATAAAATTTGTTAATTGCATATATATGTTTCACGCCAAACAAATTGCATTGAATTCAAATGACATGAAACATTTATAAGGCAAGGAGAGGGTAATAAATGGAACTGAACTTTACCGGGATTTCCAAATTGGAAGGAATCAAAGAGGAATTTGATATTAATGAACACCTTGAAGATAATACAATCGATTTCTGCGGTGAAAGGTTGAATATAGTATCTCCCGTTACGGTAAAAGGCACTATGGTCAATTACGACGGAAAGATTAATGTGGAACTTAGGATTGCAACTCAGGTAGAGAGAGTGTGTTCCAGATGCCTTGAGAAATTTTCGGATGAAATAGTAGCAAGTGCCGACTATGTTTTTGTCAAGGAAGCAGACGGCTGTAAAGAGGACTATTATACTTATAAAAACGAAAAGGCAGATATTACCAACCTTGTCATTGGCGAGATAACCGCTGAGCTTGATATGAAACCACTTTGCAGCGAAAACTGTAAAGGGCTTTGTCAAATATGCGGAAAAGATAGAAATAGTAAAGAATGTCAATGCCGAAAGGAAGAAATTGATCCGAGGATGCAAGTTTTAAGCAAACTGCTTGACAGAAAGTAAGGAGGTGTATATATTGGCTTTACCGAAAAGACGACAGTCACAATCGAGAAGGGATAAAAGAAGGGCTAACTGGAAGCTGACTCTGCCGGGACTTGTTACATGCCCGCAATGTCATGAACCGAAGCTTCCACACAGGGTATGCAGGTCCTGTGGTTATTACAAGGGTAGAACAGTAATAAACGTAGAAGAAAAGTAAAGCATTTTATAATAGTTTCCTCAATACAAAATTAGTAATGAGGAACTATTTTGTTTTTTGCATTGCATCTGAAAAAATTGAAAAAGTACTTGCATATTTACTGTCAACTGTTATATATTAGTATTAATACCAGGTACTAATTCAATAAGTCAATGTAATAGATTCCTCATTATTCGGATAAGGCACATGAGTGATAAATGCGGCCAAGGCAGCTTTTGTTCCGGGAGGTGTGTATATGAGGCAGAAGGGCATAAGCAAAAAGAAAAGACAGTCATTTTTACTTGAAAGATTGAAGGCAGATCCTTTTCTAACTGATGAAGAGCTTGCGGAAAGCTTTAGTGTAAGCATACAGACTATAAGGCTGGACAGACTTGAGATGGGAATACCGGAGCTTAGGGAACGAATAAAAAACGTTGCAGAAAAGAATTATACAAAGGTAAGATCCCTTCAGGGAAAAGAGATAATGGGGGAATTGGTAGATCTTAATCTTGGGAAAAGCGGGATCTCAATTCTGGATACCGACAGCACCTTTGCCTTTGAAAGGACTAATGTTGTAAAAGGACAATATATATTTGCTCAGGCTGAATCTCTGGCTATTGCCGTAATTGATGCAAACGTCGCGCTTATAGGTGTTGCAAATATTAAGTATAAGCGCCCTGTGTTTGCAGGAGATAAGCTGATTGCGAAGGCAGAGGTTATCAGGACCAGGGGCAATAAATTCTTTGTTTGGGTTTTTATTAGAGTTAAGCAGGATGAGGTATTCAGAGGAAAATTCATTCTTGTATCCTTTGATAAGTAGTGAAAAGCGGAATAGGAGGTCTTAAATATGAGAATAGCTGTTGATGTAATGGGAGGAGATAATGCACCAAAGGCGATAATTGACGGATCTATTCTGGCTCTGAAGGAATATGGAGCCGAGCTTTATTTGGTTGGCCCGGAGGAAGAGATACTGAAATATCTCAAAGAGGAAGACAAGAGAAATCCAAATATTAATATTGTTAAAGCTTCGGAAATCATAAGAGCAGACGAGGCACCTGTAAATGCCATTAAGCATAAAAAAGATTCTTCCATGGTAATAGGGCTTAAACTTGTTAAAGATGGTCAATGTGATGGCTTTGTGTCTGCAGGAAGTACCGGAGCATTTCTTGCCGGGTCACTTCTCAAGGTAGGCAGGATAAAAGGTGTAGATAGGCCGGCCCTTTCCCCACTTATACCAACAATAAGGAGAAGCTGCATGATAATAGATGCGGGAGCAAACGCAGACAGCAAACCCAAAAATCTTCAGCAATATTCGGTTATGGGATCAATTTATATGGAAAAAGTAATGGGGATCGATAAACCAAGAATTGGTCTCCTTAATATAGGCACCGAGGAATCTAAGGGAAATGAGCTTATTAAGGGAAGCTTTCCCTTAATAAATAGTACGGGAGTCAATTTTGTTGGAAATGTAGAAGCACGGGATATTCTGAGCGGTGTATGTGACGTCTGTGTTTGTGACGGTTTTGCAGGCAATGTGCTTCTAAAGACTGTGGAAGGGACTGCTATGACATTATTTAGGCTTCTTAAGGAAGAATTCACAAAAAACGGCAGGACAAAGTTAGGAGCTATGCTGCTTAAGGACGGCATAAAAAATATCAAAAAACGTTTTGATTATACCGAAGTAGGAGGAGCGCCGTTTATGGGGATCGACGGCATTATGATAAAAGCCCACGGAAGCTCGGATGCAAATGCAATTAAGAATGCAGTCAGACAGGCAAAGATATTTCATGATAACAGATGCCTGGATATAATTAAAAACGAAATTGATAAACTAGGAGTTGAGAGAACTGATGAATAGGCTTAAGAGGGCAGGCATCATAGGTACGGGCAGCTGTCTGCCCGCCAGGGTAATGACTAATCAGGAATTTGAAAGTTTTATTGATACAAGTGATGAATGGATAAGATCCCACACAGGCATATGTGAGAGAAGGATAGCAGATTCGGATATCGCAACCTCTGATCTTTCCGCCGAAGCAGCGGTGAGGGCATTGGACAATGCCGGGCTGAAGCCCGAGGACATTGATTTAATAATAGTTTCTACGGTTACCCCGGACATGATGTTTCCTTCAACTGCATGTCTGGTACAAGACAAAATCGGAGCTGTCAATGCAGCTGCTTTTGATCTGGGAGCAGCATGTACAGGTTTTTTGTATGGGCTTACAGTGGCACAGAACTTTGTTGCTGCAGGCTATTATAAAAATATTCTGGTAATTGGAGCTGAGACTTTAAGCAAGATAGCAGACTATAGCGATAGGAACACCTGTGTATTATTCGGTGACGGAGCCGGTGCCGCAGTAGTTTCCGAGGTTCCGGAGGAATATGGAATATTGTCTACCTGCATAGGGGCAGACGGCAGCGGTGGGGATCTGCTGAAGCTGCCGGCAGGAGGTTCGAGGATTCCTGCTTCGGCAGAAAGTCTGCGTGACAGGTTGCACTACATAAAGATGGACGGGAGCAAGGTTTACAGATTTGCGGCAAAAGCCATGGAGATGGCGGCGGAAACCGCCTTGAAGAAATGTGGATTGAACAAAAGTGATATAAACTACCTGATACCCCATCAGGCCAATATCAGGATAATTGATTCTGCAGTCAAGAGGCTGAAAATATCAGAGGATAAGGTATATATAAACATAGATAAATACGGTAATATGTCGGCAGCTTCAGTGGCTGTGGCACTGGACGAAGCTAGCAGGAAAGGATTGCTGAAGGACGATGATATAATTGTACTGGTTGCCTTTGGAGGTGGCCTGACCTGGGGATCTGCAGTAATAAAATGGAAAGCCATTGGGAGGTAATTATATGATTAAGACTTCAATTTGTGAGCTTCTGGGTATAAAATATCCGATTTTGCAAGGCGGCATGGCATGGGTAGCTACTGCAGAACTTGCTGCTGCAGTATCCAATGCAGGTGGGTTGGGTATAATAGGTGCAGGAAATGCACCGGCGGACTATGTTCAAGCTGAAATCAGAAAAGTTAAGAAACTTACTGACAAACCCTTTGGAGTAAATTTAATGCTGCTGTCGCCATTTATTGATGAGGTAGCCGACATTGTCTGCGAGGAAAGTGTGCCTGTAATAACAACAGGTGCTGGGAATCCGGGGAAATATATAGCCCGGTTTAAAAATAGAGGAACAAAGGTAATTCCGGTGGTGTCAGCTGTAGCCCTGGCAAAAAAAATGGAAAAGGAAGGTGCCGACGCCTTGATTGCCGAGGGAACGGAAGCAGGGGGTCATATAGGAGAATTGACTACAATGGTGTTGGTCCCCCAGGTGATTGATGCTGTAAGTATACCGGTTATTGCGGCAGGAGGCATAGCTGACGGAAGAGGGCTGGTATCGGCGCTGGCTCTTGGAGCCCAAGGGGTTCAAATGGGTACAGTCTTTGTATGCACAACTGAGTGCACGGTTCATGATAATTATAAGCAGGCAATAATAAAAGCAGGAGACAGGGGAACAGTGGTTACAGGGCGGCCAACAGGTCATCCGGTAAGAATTCTGAAAAACAAGCTGGCAAGAGAATTTGACAAGCTTGATAAAGCTAATGCCAGCCCGGAGGAATACGAAAAACTCGGAGTAGGACGGCTCAGGGCTGCAGTTGTTGACGGAGATGCGGATTATGGTTCTGTAATGGCCGGACAGATAAGCGGCCTTGTAAAGGAAAGCAAACCAGTAAAAAATATTATTGAGGACCTGATTGATGATGCAGGTAAAGTAGCTGGCAGAGTGAGATTAATATGTATGTAACGAAACATATAAATAAGGAGTAAATAAATGCAAAAAATTGCTTGTATTTTTCCGGGGCAAGGAGCGCAATACCCCGGCATGGGAAAGGAACTGGCCCAAAACTACAGAGAAGCGATGAATATATTTGATCTTGCAAGTGAGAGACTTGGGATAGATATGAAAAGGCTATGCTTTGAAGGAGAAGATAAGGAACTGGAGAAGACTGAAAATACTCAACCTTCGATACTTACTGCGAGCATTGCCATGCTGGAGGTTCTGAAACTTAAAGGGATTGAACCGCAAATTGCTGCCGGATTAAGCCTTGGAGAATACTCGGCCCTGGTTGCCTCCAATGCAATAAGTTTTGTAGACGCAGTGGCATTGGTGAAAAAGAGGGGAAAGTATATGCAGGAGGCAGTACCCGCCGGGGAAGGCACAATGGCTGCAATTATGGGAATGGAAAGGGGTGCGGTGGCGGATTGCCTCAAAATGGCAAGCGGTTATGGAGTTGTTGAGGCGGCAAATTATAACTGTCCTGGACAGATTGTCATAGCAGGGCATACAAAGGCTGTTGAAAAAGCATGCTCAATATTAAAGGAAAATGGAGCCAAGAGAGTGATTATGCTTCCGGTCAGTGCTCCGTTTCATTCAAGCCTTCTGAAGCCTGCAGGAGAAAAACTTGCTATTGAACTCGAAAATGTGACTATTTCGGATAATAAGCTGCCTGTGATATCCAATGTAAACGCTCAGGTAATAATGGACAAATATGAAATAAAAAGATGTCTGATTGATCAGGTAAGCCGTTCTGTTCTCTGGGAGGATAGTATAAGAAGAATGATTGATATGGGAGTGGATACTTTTATAGAAGTAGGGCCTGGCAGAACACTTTCCGCTTTTATTAAGAAAATAGATAAAAGCCTCTATGTACATAATGTGGAGGATATAGAATCCTTGGAAAGCACTATCGTTAGTATAAGGGAGAGATTGGAATGCAATTAAAAGGCAAGACTGCAATAGTAACAGGAGGTTCGAGAGGAATAGGAAGATCCATCGCTCTTGAACTTGCATCAAAGGGAGCAAATGTAGTGATAAACTGTACAAAAAGTATCGAAAGTGCAGAAACGGTAATCAAAGAGATTAAAGAAATGGGCGTATCAGGAATGGCTGTAAAAGCCGATGTTTCAAATAGAGAGGAGGTAGAAAATTTAGTAAATGATGTATTAAAAACCTTTGGCAGCATAGACATATTAATAAATAACGCCGGAATTACAAAGGATAACCTGATAATTAGGATGAGCGAAAAGGATTTTGATGATGTTATAAATATAAATTTAAAAGGTGCATTTATATGTACTAAAGCTGTGTCAAAAGCGATGATCAAGCAAAAGTCAGGTAAAATAATTAATATCTCTTCGGTGGTCGGAATAATTGGAAATAAGGGACAGTCCAATTATGCGGCAGCCAAAGCCGGACTCATTGGTTTTACTAAGTCTGTAGCAAAGGAACTCGCAAGATGCAATATTTGCGTTAATGCAGTAGCCCCGGGATATATAGAAACAGATATGTCGGCTACTCTTCCGGAACAGGTCAAGGAAGCCTTTCTTAACAGTATTCCGCTGAATCGCGCTGGAAGGCCGCAAGATATTGCAAAAGCGGTACTATTTTTGGCGTCAGAATATTCTGACTATATTACCGGTCAAGTAATTAATATTGACGGTGGTATGGTTATGTAATATTATCATATTAAAAAGGCTGCTAATGGATATTGATGCCATAAAAGCCTTTTATGAAACGCACCTGAAAGAAAGCCAAACATTAGAATGATTTATACTTTCCATGCGTAATAGAATCCTGAAGGGAGGTGAACTTGGTGATATTTGAGAAGGTTCAGGAAAAAGTGGCAGAACAGCTTGGAATTGAGGCAGACGAGGTTTTGTTGGAGTCTTCCTTCATTGATGATTTAGGTGCCGATTCACTTGATATTGTTGAGCTTTTAATGGCCCTTGAAGAAGAGTTTGATATAGAAATACCTGACGAGGAAGCAGAAAAGCTGTCAACAGTTGGAGATGTGGTAGATTATATTAAAAACAATAAATAAAAAATGTCCCGAATAGCGGGACATTTTTTATTTTTTTAGAGGAGGGGAAGCCTTTGAACAAAAGGAGAGTAGCCGTAACGGGGATAGGGGTAATATCACCTATTGGAATCGGCAAAGAAAAATACTTTCAAAGTCTTAAAGAAGGAAAATGCGGGGTCGATTATATAACAAGATTCGATACGGAAAATTTCGATACTAAAATAGCTGCGGAAGTAAAAGATTTTGAACCGACAGAATATATCGATAAAAAGGAATGCAGAAGAATGGATAGGTTTACACAGTTCGCCATTGCTGCAGCTAAAATGGCGGCGGAGGATTCGGGATTTGATTCTGAATCAATTGACAGCAACCGTTTTGGTGTCTGCATAGGCTCCGGTATAGGCGGAATGGAAACTATGGAGACTCAGTATAACATTCTGCGTGAGAAAGGACCAGGCAGAGTAAGCCCCTTCATGATACCCATGATGATATCAAATATTGCAGCGGGCAATATTTCCATAGAGTTGAATGCCAAAGGGCCGAATACTACTGTTGTAACTGCATGTGCCTCTGCTACCAATGCCATTGGAGAAGCTTTCAGAACAATTCAACGGGGTGATGCCGAAATTATGGTTACAGGGGGAACCGAGGCCTCCATCACTCCTTTATCTTTAGCAGGGTTTTGTTCAATGAAAGCCTTGTCAACAAGGAATGACGACCCGAAAACCGCATCAAGACCTTTTGATAAGGACAGAGATGGATTTGTAATGGGGGAAGGGGCAGGCATGCTGATTATTGAAGACCTGGAACATGCCGAAAAAAGAGGCGCCAGAATTTACGGAGAGATAGTGGGCTATGGTGCTTCAGGAGATGCTTATCATATAACTGCACCGGCGCCGGATGCCGACGGGGCATACAGGGCAATGCTTATGGCCGTCAAAGATGCAGGCATAGAAGCCTATGAGCTGGACTATATAAACGCTCACGGAACTTCAACATCATTAAATGACAAGCTGGAGACTTTGGCAATAAAAAGGCTGCTTGGGAAGAATGCCGGAAATGTTGCGGTAAGCTCCACCAAATCAATGACGGGGCACTTGTTGGGGGCTGCCGGGGCAATAGAGGCTATTGCATGCATAATGGCAATTAATGAAGGGATAATCCCTCCGACAATCAACTATACCACCCCCGACGAGGAGTGTGATCTGGACTATGTTCCAAACAAGGCAAGGAATGCGAAAGTGACTTATGCGATGTCTAATTCCTTAGGCTTCGGAGGGCATAATGCCAGTATAATATTGAAAAAATACTAATAAATGATAATATAGAGATTGGGAATAATATCCTAGGAGGGATATGTCCCAATCTTTTTACATAGTAGGAGAAAAATGCGACATAGTTTGTGAATTACTCCGGCTGTAGGGGAAGTATGTTCTCCTCACCTTCCAAAGCCAGCAAAATCATTGGCGAGGGTCCCATCTCTGCAGGCCCGTCTGATGGTTTTGCCCGGAAGCCTTTACGTTCCGAGGTCAGTGGAAGGTTTCGTCAAAAATAGCTTCCCCACGCCGGTATTTGCGTTCCTTATAAATGTTCGCTGATATACAAAGGCTTTGCCCCTATGTGACTATACTCCACGGGGAATTGCATAGTATATCAGGGCACATTTGTGCAAAATGCTCAGATTGTTGAGGTAGTATGTCATCCTGAACACAGTGAAGGATCTTTGACCCTCAAGGAATACCATGGCTTTTCTCGTATCTCGCGACTAGCGACTCGTGACTGAAAAATGTGACTGCGTCGCATTCTTCTCCAAATGCGAAACATGTGGATAAAAGGGAGGAATTTAATTGACCGATATCAGTGAAGCAAGATTGAAGAAGTTGAATGAATTTGAGATTCTGATAGGATATTCGTTCAAAAATATCAATGTTTTGAACACTGCCCTTACCCATAGCTCATATATATCCTCAAAATCGGATTTGCTTGAGCATAATCAAAGACTTGAATTCATCGGGGATGCAATTTTAGATATGGTAATAAGTCTTTATTTATATGACAAGTGCAAGAACTCCCCGGAAGGCAGTCTTACCAGATTCAGATCCGGAATCGTGTGTGAGCAGTCTCTTTACAATGCCTCAGCCAGCTTGAAGCTTGGGGATTACCTGCTTTTGGGCAAAGGGGAGGAAAACACGGGGGGCAGGAAACGGGTTTCAATACTTGCAGACGCTTTTGAAGCTGTTGTTGCAGCAATTTATATTGATGGTGGTATTAGAAGGGCGAAAACCTTTATTCTGGCTAATCTAAAGGAAACAATAAATGATGCTGTAGAACACAGGATATTCAGCGATTATAAGTCCTTCCTCCAGGAATATATCCAAAAAAAGAATTCAGGCAAGTTAAGTTACAAGCTGCTAACAGAAAAAGGGCCCGACCATGATAAAACCTTTGAAATCGCTTTATATTTGGATAATGATGTTATAGGGAAAGGTGCCGGTCATAGCAAGAAAGACGCCCAGCAGGCAGCTGCAAGAGATGCAATAATCAAAATGGGTGTCAAAAATGGATAAAAAACACTACATTATTCCGATTTTTGTACCTCATAAGGGGTGCCCCCATGATTGTATATTCTGTAATCAGAAAAAGATTACGGGTGAGACTGCGGAAGTGACGGCTGAAGAAGTAAAAGCCAGGATTGAGGAATATTTGGCAACAATACCTTCGGGGGGCAGCCATATAGAAGCAGCATTTTTTGGGGGAAGCTTTACTGCCACACCCCTGGGCTATCAAAAAGAACTATTGGAAGCCGCCTTCAGCTATGTCGAGGATGGAAGGATATCAAGCATCCGGATTTCGACAAGGCCGGACTGCATAGATGCAGAGATTGCCGAAAACTTAAAAAGATATGGGGTAGGAATAGTAGAGCTTGGGGTTCAGTCGATGGATGAAACTGTCCTTAAACTATGTAACAGGGGTCATACCTCAGAAGATGTGATTGAATCCATACGGCTTTTAAAGGAATATGGCTTCACTGTAGGGGTTCAGATTATGATAGGACTTCCCGGCGACAGTGAGGCAAAGGCTCTAAGAACGGCAAAGGAGCTTATTGACTCAAAGCCTGATATAGCCAGGATTTATCCGGCTCTGGTAATAAAAAACACCTATATGGAGGATATGTATATTAAGGGGGAGTATAATCCCCTGACGCTTGAAGCAGCTGTCGAAATTTCAAAGAAGCTGCTGATACTTTTTGAGGGTAATGGGGTAAAGGTTATAAGGATTGGGCTTCAGCCTACAGATAATATCAATTCGGGAAAGGATGTTGTTGCCGGTCCTTTCCATCCTGCCTTCAGACAATTGGTCGAATCTCTAATTTATAGGGAAATGCTTGCATTTATGATAGGAAAATCAGAGAAAAAATATAAAACTATTACTGTAAAAGCAAATCCAAGAAATATTTCTGAATTGGCAGGGCATAAAAAAAGTAATCTTAGTTATATAAAATCAAGATTTTTTATAGACAAATTTGTAGTTTTACAGGATTTAAGTGTTGAAGCCGACAGTATAGTGTTGTCTGCCGGGGAAGATAGTATTATTATGTCAAAAAAATACTACTATTCCATTTCATATAAATAAAGGTATTTCTAAACTTTTATAGAATACTCTATAAAATACTATAATTAACTATAGAGACAAATTTAGGGGGTATTCTAAAATGGAGGTACTAAAAGTATCAGCTCATTCGCAACCAAAATCAGTTGCCGGGGCACTTGCTGCCGTATTAAGAGACAAAGCGGCTGCAGAGATACAGGCAGTTGGTGCAGGTGCTGTAAATCAAGCAGTCAAAGCAATAGCGATTACAAGAGGTTTTGTTGCACCTAACGGCATAGACCTGGTAGTAGTTCCGGCATTTTCTGAGATCAAAATTGATGGGGAGGACAGAACTGCAATAAAATTTATAGTTGAGCCTAGATAATTATCGGTGGAGTCAAATATATTTATTCCATAAAAGCCTATACTGAATACGGTAAAAGGCTTTTTGTTTTACTATATGTACAAGTTGTGGTAAAATTAATTGTCGTAATTAATAATCGGGAGTGACTGAATTTGTATTTGAAACAAATTGAAATACACGGTTTTAAGTCTTTTGCCCAAAAAATTGAACTTAATTTCGGAAATACCATCAATGCCATAGTCGGTCCAAATGGAAGCGGCAAAAGCAATGTTTCCGATGCAATCAGGTGGGTATTAGGAGAGCAGAGCGTGAAAGCCCTAAGAGGAAACAGGATGGAAGACATTATTTTTGCAGGGAGCGACAGTGAAAAGGCTCTTGGTTTTGCAGAGGTGTCCCTATGCATTGACAATAGCGACAGGAAAATTCCCGTAGATTTTACAGAAATAAATATTATGCGAAGAATGTATCGCTCCGGCGAGAGTGAATATTTTATAAATAAAACCAACTGCAGACTGAAGGATATATATGAGCTTTTTATGGATACAGGGATTGGCAGGGATGGGTATTCCATAATAGGACAGGGAAGAATTGACGAAATATTGAGTAATAAATCCGAAGATAGAAGAAACGTATTTGAAGAGGCCGCGGGCATAGTAAAGTACAAAACAAGAAAGCGTGAAGCCGAGAAAAAGCTTGAGCTTACAAAACAGAATATTATCAGGGTAACTGATATTATTGAAGAGCTTCAGACTCAGTTGGGACCTCTTAAGGAACAGGCAGAGGCTGCAAAGCGCTATAGGGGCATTCTGGAAGAACTGAAAGTAATTGAGATAAACTTGATGTTAAACAGCATAGATAAATACCGCATCAGGCTTCTGAATGTAAAACAGGAAGCGGAGGCAATTCAAAGCCTTATTGATGAAAAAACCTCTTTTGAATCACAGCTTGAACTGAAGCATGACGAACTGAGGGTACTGCTGAACGATCTGGAAAAAGACATCAATGAAATAAGTGAGCAGATTCACCATCTGGAAAACAACAGGGAGAAATTTGAGGGTGAATGTAATGTGCTTCAGGAAAGGATAAAAAACCTTGACCAAAATTCCATAAGGCTCAAAAAGAAAGATGTTGAGCTTAGGGATGAAATGGCAGAATCCAAACTGAGCATCGAACAGAACAGTATAAGACTCTCTGAGCTTGGCTCTGCCTTTGCTGAAGTATACGAAAAAATAAATGAAAAAAACGCTGACTTTGAATTGAATTTCAAAGCAATTAATAATATAGAATCAGAATTAAATGATAAACAGCAAAAATTCATTGATTTGATTAACAATTACTCAGAGTTGAAAAGTAAGCTAAATAGTGCAAATGCTTTTATCGAGAACATTAGGAAAAGAAAGAGCCAGGTGGAA
Organism: Bacillota bacterium; assembly: GCA_029553855.1. Taxonomy (GTDB): domain Bacteria; phylum Bacillota; class Clostridia; order Lutisporales; family Lutisporaceae; genus BRH-c25. The sequence continues at coordinate 20,297 of JAKPKE010000070.1, forward strand.
GGTGACGCGAACCTGCTTAATCTGCAGCATGAGGATAAAAAGAAGCAGTACAGGAAATCCATCGAGGATATGGAGGACTTTAGCAGAAAGATAGAAGACTGCAAGGGACAGATTGAGGATATCAGAGGGAAAAGGCAGGAATGCGAAAGCGAAATACAGGTACTTGAGGATATGTCGGAAACAATGAAAGCAGAAAAAGAAGCGTTGTTTTCAAGGCTTAAGGTTTTAGAGGATATGGAAAGGGACCATGGGGGATATAGCAGAGCGGTTAAGGCACTTATGGCGGAGCATAACAACATTGTTAAAGGGTTCTGCGGGGTTGTAGGGGAAATGATTAAAGTTCCCTCCCAATATGTAATTGCAATAGAAATAGCCTTAGCCGGTTCTGTGCAAAGCATAATAACAAACACTGAAAATGATGCGAAGCTCCTGATAGAGCATTTGAAGGAGCAAAAGTCGGGCAGAGCAACTTTCCTTCCTATCAGCTCAGTGAAACCAAGATATTTCAATGACAGGGAAAAACAACTTTTTAATATTGAAGGGTTTGTTGGCATTGCAGCAGACCTTGTCAAGCATGATCCTAAAATAGAGGTAGTTGTAAAAAATCTCTTGGGAAGGACCGCTGTTGTTGTTGATATTGATACGGCAATAAAGCTTGCAAGAAAAGCGGGATACGAATACAAAATAGTAACACTGGCCGGAGAGGTTATAAATGCAGGTGGTTCTATTACAGGCGGAAGCCTTCAATCATCCTCAAGCTCGGTTTTATCCAGAAAAGCTGAAATAGAAGCCTTGCAAAGACAGAATAGAGAAAAGCAGACAGAACTTGAAGAGCTTAACAATAAAATTGAGAAGCTAAGTAAACAGTCCGAAGATATGGGCAGTGATATAGAGTTTAAGACAGAAATATTGCATTCCCTGCAAATAGATATAAATAATCATAAAAATAGGTGTGAAAACCTGGAGAATGATATTCAAGTTGTCAAAGATAGGATTTCAATTAACATGAAAGATCTTGCAGATTTAGACAAAGAGCTTGATGAAACCCAAAAAATGGTGAGCGATAACAGGGAGAAAGCGGAATTGGCTGAAACAGAAAAATCTGTAATAGAGGCTCAGATTGCGGAGCTTCAGGAGCAGATGAAACAGTTTAAAGAAGTGAGAGATGATTATAACGAAGAGATTACAGAGCTAAAAATAAAACTGGCATCTGTAGAGCATAATAAAGAAACACTCGAAAACTCCGTGGCCAGCGCGGAGGAAAGAGTCGGAGAGATAGAAGAAGAAATAAAAGCCAATAAGACAGAAATCGAAGAACAGGAAGCTGAAATGGAAACACTGAAAGCAGATCTTGAAGAAAAGAAAAAAGCAATTATCAGAGATGTTCTTGAAGCGGATGAAAAGCACAAACTTCATACCGGCAGGGAAAGGGAGAGGACTCTTCGGAATGATGAACTTCAGAAGATTGAATCAGATATAAAAGACTACAGCAAAGATATAGCTGCTTTGCAGTCAGATTTTCACAAGGCCGAGATGCAGTATGCCAGATTGGAGATGGAGCTTGAAAGTATGGAAATAAAGCTCTTGGAGACCTATGAAATTAACTACGACAGAGCCCAGGAGTTCAGGGATCAGAGCCTGAGCCTGTCATGGGCATCCAAGCGCTGTGAAGAGCTTAAAAATGACATTAGATCCATGGGAACTGTAAATGTAAATGCTATAGAGGAATACGGCAAGCTTAGTGATCGTCATGCGTTCCTTAGCACACAGGCGGAAGACCTGATAAAAGCCAGGAACAATCTGAATGATATTATTGACGAAATATCAGAGAATATGAAGCTTCAGTTTGTTACCGAGTTCAAGAAAATTAATGAAAACTTTAATGAAGTATTCAAACTGCTTTTTGGCGGAGGCTATGCCGAATTGATACTGACAGACGAAGAAAATATATTGGATTCGGGAATAGAAATAATAGCCAAACCTCCTGGAAAGAAGCTGCAGAATCTTATGCTGCTTTCAGGAGGGGAAAGAGCACTTACGGCAATAGCATTACTTTTTGGAATACTAAAGATGAAGCCTGCTCCCTTTTGTGTTCTGGATGAAATTGATGCAGGCCTGGACGATGCAAATGTCGATAGATTTGCCGAGTTTCTTGCGAGTTACTCAGCTAATACACAGTTTATTGTAGTAACCCATAGAAAGGGAACTATGGAATCGGCGGATTGCCTGTACGGTGTGAGCATGGAGGACAATGGGGTATCAAAGCTTGTATCGGTAAAGCTTGAGGATAAAGTCAGTTAGCAAAAGGAGCGTATCAGCAGTGGCAGGTTTATTTAAAAAGTTTTTCAACAAAGCGCATGAGGAAGAGCAGAAGGAGGAGCTGCTGCAGGAATCGGAGGAGCAGCTTTCCGATGAAGAAATTGAAGCTATACTTGTTGAGGAAATGGATGAAGGACCCTTGGAAGTCGAATCGGAGCATGCTGATGAAGCCGGCGGCAGCGATTTTTTCTTTTCGAGGTTAAAAGAAGGGTTATTAAAAACAAGAAAGAATATTGCCGGGAAGATAAATAATGTTCTGTCTGGCTTCAAAAGCGTGGATGAGGACTTATTTGAACAGTTGGAGGAGATATTGATTACTTCTGATGTAGGGATTTCTACCTCAATTTCCATTCTGGATAACCTGAGGGAAAAGGTTAAGGAGCAGAAGATTAAAACGCCTGCAGAGATAAAAGATCTTCTTAAACAGGAGATACTTGCCATTATGGAAGACAGCACCGAAAAGTTTGGAGAAAAAACTCCGGCAGTCATATTGATAATCGGGGTAAATGGGGTAGGAAAGACTACGTCAATAGGAAAAATAGCTTCAAAGATGAAGAATTCAGGAAAAAAGATAATAATAGCTGCAGCCGATACCTTTAGAGCAGCAGCCATAGATCAGCTTGAAGTATGGGGGAATAGGGCAGGGGTCGATATAATAAAACACCAAGAGGGTTCTGATCCGGCAGCAGTAATATTTGATGCAATTAATTCGGCAAAATCAAAGAAAGCTGATATGCTTATCTGCGATACTGCCGGGAGGCTTCATAACAAAAAGAACCTGATGGATGAACTTAAGAAGATTTATAGAGTAATCGAAAGGGAGTATCCGGAAGCCCATAAGGAAACCCTTCTTGTGCTTGATGCCGCTACAGGCCAGAACGCCATTTCACAGGCAAAACTTTTTAAAGAAGCAGCGGATATAACGGGATTGGTACTGACAAAACTTGACGGCACGGCAAAAGGTGGAATAGTTATCGCCATAAAGTCAGAATTGGGAATACCGGTTAAGTTCATAGGCGTAGGGGAGAAAATTAACGATTTGCAGGATTTCGCAGCGGTCGATTTTGTAAATGCTTTATTCGAAGATTAGCGCAATAAAAAACAATTGACAAATCAACAACACTAATTTAAAATATCAATGTAAAGGCAAATACCTTTACATTGATATTTTAGAGGTAAAATATGGATGATAAGATTCTGGAAACAACTCTCTTGCTTGATTTCTACGGCTATCTGCTTACAGACAAACAGATGAACATAGTTGATATGTACTATAATTATGACCTTTCCCTGGGAGAAATATCCGAACAGCAGGGTATAAGCAGGCAAGGAGTTTATGATACACTTAAGAGAGCCGAAAAAATACTTTATGGATATGAAGAAAAGCTGGGCCTCGTGAAAAGGTTTTTGATGCAGAAGAAAAGCATGAAAGAAATAATAGAAATGATTGATGATATATTGGGGAAAAATGAACTTAATGAAGAAGAAATAAAAAGAAAACTAACTGATATTAAGGAATTTATTAGCGGAATAATATGAGACATGAATCCTAAGCATGAGACATGGGATATAGGACGCAAAATTCAGAGTTTGGACAGAGCTTCGAAGGCCTTTCTTAAAAGCTCGGATCTCGTATCTGGTATCTCGAATCTGTAAAATGGGGTGAGATATTTGGCATTTGAAGGTTTGGCTGATAAGCTGCATCAGATTCTAAAAAGGCTCAAGGGCACCGGAAAGCTGAATGAAAAAGACATTAAGGATGCAATGAGAGAGGTAAAAATGGCCCTGCTGGAAGCTGATGTAAGCTTCAAAGTAGTTAAAGATTTCATTGACAAGGTTACCGAAAGGGCAGTAGGGAATGAAGTATTGGAGAGCCTTACACCCGGCCAGCAGGTAATTAAGATAGTAAACGAACAGATGACGGAGCTTATGGGAAGCACCAACAGTAAAATAATGTTTTCTTCAAAGCCCCCTACTATTCTTATGATGGTAGGACTGCAGGGGTCAGGGAAGACGACCACCTGCGGCAAGCTGGGGTTGACACTGAAAAAACAGGGCAAGAATCCGATTCTTGTTGCCTGTGACGTATACAGGCCTGCGGCAATCAAACAGCTGCAGGTTGTAGGAGAGCAGGCAGGTATAGAAGTATTCTCGATGGGCGACAATATTGACCCGGTAGATATTTCAAAAGCAGCAGCGGCTCATGCTTCAAAAAACAGCAATGATGTAATTATTATAGACACAGCCGGTAGGCTTCATATAGATGACGAGCTTATGGATGAACTTTCGGATATAAAGAAAAATATTAAGCCCACAGAAATACTCCTTGTTGTTGATTCGATGACAGGACAGGATGCAGTAAATATTGCCGAAAGCTTCAATGAAAAACTCGGGATAGACGGTGTTATCCTGACAAAGCTGGATGGGGATACAAGGGGCGGCGCGGCGTTATCGGTCAAGGCCATTACAGGGAAACCCATTAAGTTTGCAGGTATGGGAGAGAAGCTGAATGATTTGGAGCCTTTTCACCCAGACAGAATGGCCTCAAGAATACTTGGGATGGGGGACATGCTGAGCCTTATTGAGAAAGCCCAGTCAGCATTTGACGAGAAGAAAGCCTTGGAACTGGAGAAAAGAATAAGAAATCAACAGTTCACCTTTGATGATTTTCTTGAGCAGCTTCAGCAGATGAAGAAAATGGGCCCGCTAAGCTCAATAATTGAAATGATACCGGGAATGAATTCGGGCAAGCTCAAGGGTATGGAGGTAAGCGACAAGGAGCTTGTCAAAGTAGAGGCAATTATCAGGTCAATGACCAAAAAAGAAAGGCAGAGCCCCGATATCATAAACGGGAACAGAAGAAAAAGAATCGCCGCAGGAAGCGGAACAAGCATACAGGATGTCAACAGAATTATGAAGAACTTTGAACAGTCAAAGAAAATGATGAAGCAGTTTGCAGGTATGGAAAAAGATATGAGGAAGGGCAAAATGAAAATGCCTTTTTTCAGATAGCATTATAATTTCGCAAGGAGGTGAGTCCAATGTCAGTTAAGATCAGACTAAAAAGAATGGGAGCAAAAAAAGCGCCTTTCTATAGAGTGGTAGTTGCCGATTCAAGATCCCCAAGAGATGGCAAGTTTATTGAGGAAATTGGATACTATAACCCTATTTCTGAACCTGTTGAAATTAAGATAGACACTGAAAAGGTTAAAAAGTGGGTTGATAATGGAGCACAGATGTCAGATACGGTAAAATCACTTTTAAAGAAGATTGAGACAACAAAAGCATAGAATATGAGTCAAATATTCATTAGGAGTGTTGCAATTGAAAGAGTTGGTTGAAGTAATTGCAAAAGCCCTTGTAGACTATCCTGAAATGGTAAAGGTCAAGGAAACTGAAAATGACAGGACAATAATATTAGAACTTACAGTTGCTTCGGAAGATATGGGAAAAGTAATAGGAAAGAATGGCAGGATCGCAAGAGCAATAAGAACTATTGTAAAGTCCGGTTCGGCAAAGTTAGAAAAAAGGGTAATTGTTGAGATAGTATAATTACCGGTAAGTATTTTTTTAGAGGCCGTTTTGGTTATTGAAAGACGGCCTTTTATCCAATTTTTACGTATTTTGCACATCTATGCTTTCTATGAAGCAGTTTGTGCAAAGTATGGGGAGTAGATTATATATGTTAGAGTACCTGAGTATTGGACAAATTGTGAACGTACACGGCTTTAAGGGGGAGTTGAAGGTTTACCCTCTTACCGATGATATAAAAAGATTCAGGAAGCTTAAGGAAATTTTTGTAGAAGAAAATTCTCTATTAGTAAAATATGAAGTAGAGAATGTAAAGTTTTCGAGTAATTTTGTCATAATTAAGCTTAAAGGAATCGATACGGAGAAAGAGGCAAACAGGCTGAGGGATTTTTATTTGAAGGTTGACAGGGAATCAGCTGTAAAGCTGCCGAAGGATTCATATTTCATCTGTGATTTGATTGGACTGGGAGTATTTGATAAGAATGGATTGCTTCTTGGTACAATAAAGGATGTGCTGCAAACGGGCAGCAATGATGTGTATGTAGTCCGGACCGATGGAAAGGATATACTGATTCCTGCCCTGAAAGATATAGTCAAGGAAATAGATTTAGAAAACCAAAGTATTATGGTGGAATTGCCGGAAGGTTTGATTTAAGTGCGGATAGACGTATTGACTCTTTTCCCTGATATGTTCAGGGCAGTGCTCGAGGAGAGCATTTTGGGCAGAGCAGCCGAAAAACAGATTATAAAGCTTGTGTTCCATAATATAAGGGATTATTCTGAGAACAGGCACAGGAAGGTAGATGACTATCCATACGGAGGGGGGCTGGGTATGGTAATGCAGTGCCAGCCTATTTTCTCTGCAGTGGAAGAAATAGCCGCAGAGGTTGGGAAGAAACCCTATACCATCCTGATGAGCCCTCAGGGCAGAACCTTTAATCAGTCAAAAGCCAAAGAACTCAGTACATATGATAATCTTATGATTATTTGCGGGCACTATGAGGGGATAGATGAGAGAGTGACTGAAGCTCTTGTCGATGAAGAGATTTCCATAGGAGATTTTGTGCTTACCGGAGGAGAAATTGCCGCTATGGCAGTTGTTGATGCAACCTGCAGGCTTATTCCCGGAGTACTTAAAGAGGATGCATCTCATGCAGTTGAATCTTTCAGCGAAGGACTTCTTGAATTTCCCCAATATACCAGGCCAATTATTTTTAGAGATATGAAGGTTCCGGAGATATTGCTTTCCGGACATCATAAAAACATAGAAAAATGGAGAAGATATCAATCCCTGAAAAGGACTTTCGAAAAAAGACCAGAGCTTCTGTCAAGGGTTGATTTATCGGAAGAGGATCTTAGAATTTTGGATAATATAAAAAAGGAGTATATAAAAAAGGAAAGCGAATAATTATAATAATATATTGCATCAAGGCTTGTCATATGGTATACTTTTTACGTTATTACGGGCGTTCCGCTGTCATAACAGCAATAAGCTATTAATCTTGGCTGAGTGAATTATTTATGCACATGAACGTCTATGGCGGAAGGAGGGACATTGCTATGGATTTGATTAAAGTTATAGAAAGCGAACAGCTTAGAAGCGACATACCTGTTTTTAATACCGGGGACACTGTAAAAGTACATGTTAAGGTTGTAGAGGGAAACAGGGAAAGAATTCAGGTGTACGAAGGTGTGGTTATTAAAAGGCAGGGCGGCGGCCTATCAGAAACTTTTACCGTAAGAAGAATTTCTTCCGGTATAGGTGTGGAAAGAACCTTCCCTTTGCATTCACCTAGGGTGGATAAAATTGAAGTAGTTAGAAGAGGCAAGGTAAGAAGAGCAAAGATTTACTACTTAAGAGGCAGAGTAGGCAAAAAAGCAAAAATAAAAGAAATCAGATAAAAGGGGGGCTAAAATAGCCCTTTTTTTAATCAGCGCGTCCAGCGAAGCTGGACCACATTTGCCGGTGTAAGTCCGGGTGCAAGGCCCAAACCTCGCATCCCGAACTTCGAACCTATTATTAGGAGTGTGATGCAAATGAATATACAATGGTATCCCGGACATATGGTTAAAGCCAAGCGAAAAATAATGGAGGAGCTTAAGCTTGTTGACATTGTCATAGAGCTTCTGGATGCAAGAATACCCATGAGCAGCAGGAATCCAGAAATAGAAAATATCGTTGGGAATAAAAAGAGAATAATAGTACTGAACAAAAGTGATCTGGCAGATCCAGCTATAAATATGGAATGGATCGATTATTTCAACCGTGAGGATAAAAAAGCAATACCGGTTGACTCTGTTAGCGGAAAGGGTCTCAAGGATATACTTTCTGCTTCGGGGCAGCTTATGAAAGAGAAACTGAACAGATTGAAAAGCAAAGGACTGCTGTTAAAGACTGTTAGAGCGCTAATAATAGGTATTCCCAATGTTGGGAAATCCACCCTGATTAATAAACTGGCCGGAAGGAATGCAGCCCAGACCGGGGACAAACCCGGCATCACAAAAGCAAAACAATGGATAAAGGTGGGCCCCGAGCTTGAATTGCTGGATACACCGGGAATTCTATGGCCTAAATTTGAGGATGAAAGAGCCGGGATGAACCTTGCCTTTACAGGAGCAATAAAGGATGAGATATTGGATATTAACCGGCTATCCCAGGAACTGCTGGCAATACTTGCGGATAAATACCCTGAAAAGTTGAATTCAAGGTATAAGTTGGGAGAGAATGAGGCGGATATTGCTCCTGGGAAGCTAATGGAGATAATAGGAAGAAAAAGGGGCTGCATAATATCCGGAGGCGATATCGACATGCATAGAGTATCAGCATTGCTTCTGGACGAATTCCGGTGCGGAAAGATTGGCAGAATATCTTTGGAATCCCCTAAGGAGTTTTTGAAAAACATTCCGATAAACTATACAAGGGGGAATAAGGAGCAAGATGAATATTAGAATAAAATATGACGACAAGGAAAAGGAACGGCTCACAAAAATGACGAAATATGAGCAGGATTGCTATGATAAAGGCTATAAGCTGATTGCAGGGGTTGATGAGGTCGGAAGGGGCCCCCTTGCCGGTCCTGTTGTTGCGGCAGCAGTCATATTAGGCGAGGGAGTGCTTATCCCGGGAGTCAATGACTCCAAAAAGCTGTCGGAGGAGAAAAGGGAGTATTTGTATAATGAAATAAAATCGAAAGCCTTGTGCTGCAGTATTGGAATAGTCGATGAAAAGGTCATTGACGAGGTGAATATTTTAAACGCCACTTATCTTGCAATGGAGCAGGCCGTGGAGGGTCTGACCGAAAAGCCTGAATACGTCCTTGTAGATTCTTTAACCTTGAAGGGCATAAGCATACCCCAAAAAGGTATTATAAAAGGAGACAGCCTGAGTATTTCGATAGCTGCCGCATCAATAATAGCCAAAGTGGAAAGGGATAGGATAGTGTCCTCCTATGACGAGATATATCCTTTTTTCTCTTTCAGCAAACATAAGGGCTATGGGACAAAGGAGCATATTGAGTGCATCAGAAAGTATGGGCTGCTGCCCGTACACCGAAGGTCTTTTACCAAGAAATTTCAGGGGTGATATAATGAGAATTACTGCTTCAAATCTGGTATCTATTAATCCGGAGTTTATAGAGTTATTGAGGCATCTGGAGGTTGGGGACACCCTGAAAGGAAGGGTGCTGGAAGCTTTGGGCAGAAATATCACCGTAAAAACTGCAAGTGGCCAGTTATTTACTGCCTTATTGCAGGAGGGCACATATATATCCAAGGGCGCTTTTATAGAATTGGTTATCAGCAATATAACTGACGGAAAAGTTTTTGCGGAGCTGAAAGAAGAAAGTCATACCTCTGAATTGGAAGCAAAGATTACCGAATTTTTGAGACAGGTTAACCTGCCTGTTAATAAAGAAAATGTCGAAGCCTCAAGGCTATTGATCAAATACAAACTTCCTTTGGACAAGGAAGCGGTCATGAGTATTACGGGCTTGCAGAAAAGTATTGATAATTTGTGCCAAAGCAGCCGGGGGAGAATCGGACTGCTGCTGTCGGAACTGGATATAAAAGACACAGAAGTTGATGTCTTAAACAAAATAGTGCTTGGCTGGTCCGACAATTTGTTGGATCAGGAAGCTGAGGATGTTCCCGCTGAAAGCGCAGGAGATGGATTAAAGGCTATTATTTCCGGGGAAGTAAGAGGGGAAAGGTCAATACCCGTAAAAAGCCCAGCTGATCGGTCGGCAGATGAGACAGACAATAATGAAGAAAACAGCAAAAACCTGATACGAAATATAAATATGAATAAGCCGTTCAGTATCGAAACCCATGGAGAAACAGCAATCTATAAGGAATTCCTAACAGAGAAAACTGCACCTTCATTTGTTAATGAAAGAGCTGAGTTGCTCAAGATGCTGGACGGATTAGGCATAAAAATGACTGATGAAATAAAGAGGTTTGTCGGCCAACTGACAGACACACTGATTTCAATCAGAAATACCGATATGGAAGCTCTTGCTTACCTGGTTTCCAAGGAAATGGCAGTGACCCCGAAGAACCTGGGAATGTTAATAAAGAATATTGAGAGCAGCGATGGAATGTCACAGCTCCTTGATAAGATTCGGCACAGGCTGGCTGATGGGGACAATTCCGAGCTTAGAAGGATAAAAGAGTCCATTAAAAGGATTTTCCTGGAGCCAAAGCAGGTAGGAGATAACAAAAGAGTTTTGGAACAGCTTAAGGATATGGCAAAGCTTGGAGAAAAGCTGGAGAAATATATTATAAAAAATGAAATTGAAGACCCCGAATTAAAAGATGCATTATCTAACCTCAAAGATAACATTGATTTCATCCGCAGTATAAATAATCATTGCAATTTTATGCAGATTCCGGTACTGATAAATGGGAATAATTCAACGGCCAAGGTTTATGTTTTCAGTGAAGGCAAAAGGAGAAAACAAATTAACCCTGATGATGCCACTATTGTAGTCGTATTGGATTTGGAGCGCCTCGGACATATGGAAAGCATCATTAAGGTCAAGAATAAAAATGTAAACGTAACATTCAAAGTTGAAAGCAAAAACATAAGTACCATTATAGAAAAGAATGGGATTTTATTAAAGAAATCTTTAGGGATAAAGGGGTATAACCTGGCCCCTATAAGGGTTATAAACCTGGAGCAATCCTTCAGTCTTATTTCACTTGAAGCTATGATAAGTGAAAACAGGTCAGAGAAAATCCATTTTGATATGAGGGTATAGTATGAATAGTAAGGTTAAAAAAGCAGCGGCACTATCCTATGAGCAGAAAGAAGAGGCCCCCAGGGTTATTGCATTGGGCAAAGGTGAGATTGCCTTAAAAATAATTGAAACCGCAAAGGAGAATGAAATTCCCGTTTTTGAAAACAGCGGACTTGTTGATGCACTCCTGAATCTGGAAATCGGTGAGCAGATTCCTCCTGAACTTTATGGTGTTGTAGCTGAAGTCCTGGTTTTTATATCCAGAATTGACAATATCAAAGGTGATGGAAATGGGTAATAATAAGATACTTGGGGCCTTTGGCGAGAATATGGCACGGGAATACCTTTCAAAATGCGGCTATAGAGTGTTGGAGAAGAACTTTAGCTGCAGGGCAGGGGAAATTGATATAATTGCTATACAGGGCGATGCGGTTGTATTTATTGAAGTAAAAACGAGAAGCAGTGACAGGTATGGATTACCTTCAGAAGCAGTAAGTAAATCAAAACAGCAGAAAATAGTTAAAACAGCACTGTATTATATGCAGAAAAATAAACTTCTTGATAAAATGTGCAGATTTGATGTAATGGAAATAATTGTTGATGGAGAGGGTAGTAACCGGATAAACATTATCACAGACGCCTTTCAATATTCTGGAAGGTACGGTTATTAAAGAAAGGGAGATATTTAGATATGTTGCTTGGCAATTCATTGGCTATTTCCCATGAGTTGATCGGTAAAGCAGTAAAACAGGGAGATATTGTTGTCGATGCCACAGCTGGAAACGGAAATGACACCCTTCTGCTTTCAAGACTGGTAGGGGACAAGGGCAAGGTATACTCCTTTGACATACAGGATTGTGCACTGATCAATACAGAGAACAAGCTCAGGGAGGCGGGTGCTCCCGACTGTGTGAAGCTTATCAGGGACGGTCACCAGAATATTGATTTGTATGTGCCAAAGGGTATAAAAGCGGTGATGTTTAATTTGGGCTATCTCCCTGGGGGAGACCATAGTATCGGCACAAAAGCCGAAACTACCATTAAAGCTTTGGAAAAATCCATGGAGCTGCTGATGCATGGCGGGATTATAATGATGGTAATATATTATGGAGGAGACAGCGGTTTTGAAGAAAAGGAAGCATTGTTGGAATATATAAAAACAATAGACTGCAGGAAATACTCCGTGCTGATGTGCGATTTTGTCAATCAGATAAATTGCCCCCCTATAGCTGTATGCATAGAAAAGATAGCGGAATAAAGTAAAAAGGAAGGCGGTGATTATATGTCCGGCGAGAAAAAGGGTATGGATGGCTGGGCCCTTGTGTGGAGCGTGGCTGATGAGAAGGAAGCCGTCATTGTAGAGTCAATTCTTGAAGCTGAAGGTATACAGGTGCTGCGGAAGTACAAGGAGGCCGGGGATTATCTAAAGATATATTTGGGGACATCCCGTTACGGAATTGACCTGTATGTGCCTGAGAATGATTTGGCGCTGGCAGAAGGTCTGCTAAAATCTGACACAGTGGATATACCGGAAGAGACGGATACAGATGAAAGCATATGAACGCCAGAATAATATAAGGAAAAAGTAAGGTAATTATAAAAAAATATAGGAATAAGCGGCAAAAGCATAGCACGAAATTTACATTTCATGCTATGCTTTTGCTTCATCAATAATGAATTAAAAAGTATTTATTCTACTTGCGAATAATCTGAATAGATTATTATTGAAATAATTATTCCGGAGGTACATTATGAAATTAAATTATAAGAAGTATAACTATAAATTGAATTTAATGATTGTGACGCTGGCAGTATGTATTTCAATAATATACAATTATTCAGGCCGCAGCCGGCTGTTGAATGTCTTCAGAAACAACAGCAGGGAACTGCCGATATATTGTGTAGATACTGCCGAAAAGAAAATTGCCATTTCCTTTGATGCTGCCTGGGGGGATATAATATATCTACGGAAAGAGAAAATATAATAAATTACTTGTATCAACTATATTTAAAACTAAATACTCAAATTGTTTGACTGCCGGAATAGGCAGTTTTTTCTTTATGCAAAAACCACTAATTGAAAGCATATGATTTATGCCTTGAATTAATGCTTTTTTGATTTTTAGTGTAATTTTAATTTTTGATAGCCTTGAAACGAAGTAATCTCAATGCTTGTAAAAATGTGTATCTTCCTTGTATATGGTATATAAACAATATATAAAATATTAAACAAAAATGGTAACTATTTACAAATAATTCTCCCTATGATATAATAACCTTGTGAATATATATGATTCACAAAATATTAAATTTTAAGGAGGATACAAAAATGAATAAAAATCTAAACAAAATAAGTTATGAAAGGGCGTATCAAATGGAAGGTTACAAAACCATTACCAGAGAAGAACTAGTACAAATTCTACAAGTCTTTAGAGATTGCACAGTATTACTTTCAGTTTTTAATTTCGTAAAAGGCTCAGTAATATTTGAAAAGTTTGATTTTAGAGTTTATACAAGTAAAAACAACCAAATTATGTTGTCTTTGACTTCTGAAGAAATGGAGAACTGTTGGAATTTAGAGCTAGAAGAAATTGAAGAAATAATGATTGACGAAGATATTCAAGAATACAATTATGCAGAGTTAAGTGGAAATCAAGTTATATTAAAGTATTTCAATGGGTTAATTGCTGAAATTGTGTTTTAGAAAAGGCAGTAGTGGGGAAAAATCCCACTGCTTTTAAACAAACAACATATAAAATATTAGTGCGGATGGCACTTTTTTTAGTTTTTGGTGATATTTATCATAAAATTACTAAAAAAGAACTATATAATTATGGTTTTGGTGGAGATTATATTTTTGGTAACGATATAATATAGTAATTTCAACGCTTGTAAAAATTAGTTAATTCCTTGTATATGGTATAGAGATAAAATATAAACTTGCTAATTATGGTACTATATATTGTCAATCAAATAATATAATCAAATAATATAATCAAATATTATATAAATATAAATATAAATATGGCATGTTGTGAAACACCCCTCTGTTTATATTTGTAAGAGTTTAACGGGGTATATGAGGAATTATATTAAAGAGATTAATAAACCAAAAGAAAAATTTTGTATTGTTT
>JAKPKE010000078.1 GCA_029553855.1 Bacillota bacterium
TTTTCAACAATTTTGGTAGCAGTAAGAAGAATAGCCGCCCGGGGAGTCCCGGACGGCTGTGTGCTGTTTTTACCTGCGTTTTTACTACTTCTTCTGTGCGGTTTCTATGTACCCCTGAGTACCATCCACTATTGCATACCCAACAACAGGATTTGCAGTTCCATTTCCATAAGCTGTTCCAGAAGTCACTCCTATAGTACTTGTCGCTGTATATACACTTGTTCGTTTAACTCCAGCTTTCGTTTTCCACAATCCTATATTTATATGATCATCTTGAACTTCTGAAATCGTCGGAATAATAGAAATTTCCCAATTTCCGGTATAACTCTCGTTTATTGGATCAGAACCAGCAAGTGTATAATCCATAGTTGTTCTTGGTACAAGGTAAGCCATCTTCGGTTTTTCAGTAGCTCCATTATAATAAGTTATATAAGGTATTACCTTGTCGTTTTCTATCTGGGTATTAATTTTCACCTGAGTCCCTGTTATTCCGTATGAATCTACAACAACAGAATTTACTGCCTCATTGTAAGTCATATTGTATGAACTCAAATAAGCATATTTCAAATCAAGATTTTCTGAATCCTGAGCAGCAATATGTATACCTTCATTCGGATCAACGTTAATTGCACAATATTTTCCACCACCAGTAAAAATTGTTATTGCAGGAGACCAATACCCGGCTGTCCCAGAATGGGCTTGATCAGCATCGTTGTCTGTAAATGGATTTAGCTTATAGCTATACTTTAAGTCTGCACCATCGTACCAGACAGCAACAACGACATCCGCAGCGCTTGTAGTGCCCGGAACAACATCGATTGCAACATATTTTCCCGCTACATTGCCAGTATCAGTCAAGTTTCTTGCATCCTTACCGGCAATAAGGCTGTAATCAGCTCGGGCTGCATCAAATGCATATTTATTATTCCGATAATCATCTTCTCCTCTGTTAACATCACTTGTTGCGTGTTGATCCAAAAATTGATCAAACCCATTTTGATTAGCATTGGTATCGTTATTAGTCGGATTCGTAATGGCATCTGTAAAATTTCCGTATCTAAATCGAATTTGCTTCTGGAATTTATCATAATATGCAAGATACACAGATGTACT
>JAKPKE010000083.1 GCA_029553855.1 Bacillota bacterium
GCACCATGGCGCAGAACCCGGATCAGATGGGCAAAAAGGGCATGGAAACTGCTCTGAAGCTCCTGAAAGGTGAAACTATCACGGAAAAGAACGTAGACACCGGCGTAAGCGTTATTACGAAGGCAAACGTACAATAAAGCCTACAAGAGAATATTCAGAAAGTAGAGACCCCCTTTTACGAAAGAGGGTCTCTATAATTGGTTAATATTGTATAATGGAGAAAGGAAGAAAATATCGGATCCGTGCTAATTCAAAGTTCAGGGGTTTATGTGAAAGTCCGGGAAAATGACTGATCTGGGGTGATTATTTTGTATATAACCACCTGGGCCATGGTAACGAACAAACATTTCGAAGGAACGGTCCGCATACAAATCGAACGCAATCATGAAGTTGTAAACAAGGGACCATATAAATATATACGGCATCCCGGCAATCTTGGGATGATATTGTCATCCTTTGTTCAGCCTTTAATGGTTGGATCCGCATATGCACTTGTGCCGGGTATTTTTGCTGCAGTTTTGGCAGTTATCAGAACAATGATGAAAGACGAGATGCTTCAAAAAGAATTAAAAGGTTACAAGGAGTATGCAGAAAAAACAAAATACAGATTAATACCGAAAGTTTGGTAGCGGATAGGTGCCAGACATAATTGCCCTCTCGGGAACATTAGTATAAATATATACCGGGAGGACTTTTTTATGGAGAATACCCTCCTATGGCTTAGGAAAGATGTGGTAATTATCATCGGCGTCGGGGGTTATCGCTTCTGATAATATCTGACAATGAAATACAACAGTATATACATAAATTGGCGATTATTGTATAATAGTGAAAGGAATAACATATCTGATCTATACTAAATCAAAGGTAGGGATTCTTTTGTCGATAAGAGTAAGCAAAGGAAAATCAAATGAATTTGAGATCATTGTCCCATATAATGCAGAACATATTGCAAGGATTAAAACAATACCGGGCCGAAAGTGGGACGCAGAGGGGAAAAAATGGTTGATTCCCGGCTGCAGCGAATCTATAGAGCAGCTGAAGGACCTATTTTCGGAGAATGATCTGATTATTGATAAAGGGATTACTGGCGATAACAAAATATCGTATTTTGACGGCAGAGCCTATAGAATCAATCTCCTGAAGAAAATGACAGATAGCTTGAAGTTGAAGGGCTATAGCCAGAAAACAATAAAATCCTATATAAGTCATGCAGGGCTTTTCCTGGATTATTGCGATAAAACGGGGGAACAGGTTGACGAAGATGATATTGAAAAGTATCTTCTGTATCTTCTGGAGAAAAAGCAGACTTCTCATGCGTACGTAAACCAGGCTATAAACTCAATAAAATTTTTATTCGGCGCAGTGTTGAAAAAAGACAAAGTCAGCGTTGATTTGCCCAGACCCAAAAGAGAAAGCAAACTTCCGGAAGTCCTCAGCAAGAAAGAAGTGTTAGGCATTCTCAGCAATGTGAATAATAAAAAGCACAAGGCCATTCTGTTTATGATATATTCGGCAGGGTTAAGGGTGGGGGAGGCAGTAAGGCTGAAGATAACAGACATCGATAAAGACAGGATGCTTATCCATATAGTACAGGGCAAGGGAAGAAAGGATAGGTATTCAGTTCTTTCTAAGGTAGCCTTGAAGACGCTTGAAGAGTATATGGAGATAGTAAAACCATATTATTGGCTCTTTCCGGGCGAGGAAGACGGCAAACATATTACCGAGAGAAGCGTGCAAAAAATATTTGAAAAGGCCAGAGAGAAAGCCGGGATACAAAAGAAAGCATCTGTGCATACATTGAGACATTCCTTTGCAACCCACCTTCTGGAAGGGGGAGTTGATCTGAGGTATATTCAGGAGTTGCTTGGGCACCAGAGCAGCAAGACAACGGAAATTTATACGCATGTTACAGAAAAAAGCGTGAGGAGCATACAAAGTCCGCTGGATAGTATTATGTCCACAAAATATGAAACCGACACAAATGAATATTGACGAAACGGATTCGTAAACACACAATCAGCTCGCTGCATTAACGAAACAATTTGTTTCATAGTTCGGGGAGTTATACGAAACTCCCACTAATTGAGATTTTCAATGGAGTCTATGTATACAAGTATTGTATAGAAAAGACTAAGACCTCATATAATGAAGTCTTAGCAGATTATTTTTCTATAGCTTTGTATAAACAGTCTTTTAGGTCTGAATATTCTTTGTTAACTGACATTATCATTGCATCTAACAGTTGTTCTTTATCTACTTCATCCCAATGTATAATATAACCACCTGCTAACGCCAAGCATCTAATATATTCACGGATAGCTCTGCCATTCCCTTCTCTGAAAGGATGTGTCATATTTAATTCTGCCATATAATATGCTAATCGTACAGAGAATACATTAATTTCAAGATCTTTTAAGAAATTTTCCTTTTTTAGCTGGGAGTAAAGCTGATTAAAGTTCTCACAAATATACTCGCAATTACAAAAAAGTGTTGAACCTTTAGAAATGTTTTCGTTTCGTGTTTTTCCTGCGAATGGATAAATATCGCTAAATATATATTTGTGAATTTTTAGCAAGTGAGTTAAGCTGAAGCGACCTTTTATTGGGACTGCGCTTAGTTCTGATATTCTATTTAGAGTAATGTCAGTTTCAATTTGAGTTAGTATACTTTGGTCTCTAACATCGAAATAATTAATATAAACATCTGTATCTTTATAAAAATAGGTAGACTTGCCAGAATTATCATATTTCATTATCGTGTATATTTTTTGGCTATTAACCGCGTGACTTCTTCTTTGCTAATTCTACCAGCAAGCTGTCTTTTTGCTAAGCCAACTGCAAATTTACTTGGTTTTAAGCCTTCCATTTCAAGTGAAGCATTTGCATTTTTTACAATTTTTTTTATATCATTTGCTCGTGTGAATGATAAAATTAAGGAGACCAAAAACGCGCGTAAAAAGGATACCACCTTTTAATAAAAAATAAGACCGATGTGATAATATTATGTTTGTTGATGAAACAGACATAATATCACAGGAGGTCAAAAAATGAAGAAGGAGAAAAGGTGGGTCATGTATTGCAAAATTCAAGTTATGAAGAGCGAGGGTTTTTCCCAACGCAAGGTATCGGAATTAACAGGATACAGCCGGAAGGCTGTCCGGAAGTATTGGAATATGACACCAGACCAATATGATGAGCAGATCCTGGAAAAAGCAAAGAAATCGAGTCTGGAACAGCATAAGGAACAAATGCTTATGTGGTTGAGAGAGTATAGAGGAGTAACAGCAGCGCAGGTTTTTGATTGGTTACAGGAAAAGTATCAGATAGAGCTTTGTGAAAGCAGTATAAGACGGTATGTTAACAAACTGAAAAAGGAATATTACATCAAAAGTACAGCTCCCGAGCGTGATTATCAGGCACTTCCTGATCCGCCAATGGGATACCAGATGCAAATTGATATAGGAATTGTAACGGTTGAGAATCTTGTTACCCATAAATATCATAAGCTGTATTGCATTGGCTTTGTGTTATCAAACTCCAGATATAAGTACGGAATATGGTATGATTACCCGCCGACAGCGAGCAATATGGTTAATGCTATAAAGGCATGCTTTGAATGGATGGGCGGCAAACCAAAGGAGCTTGTATTTGATCAGGACAGGCTCATAGCTGTAGATGAGAACTATGGAGATATCATATATACAAAGGAGTTTGAAGCTTTCAGACAAAGCGAAAAGCTTAAGATCTATTTATGCAGGGGTGCTGATCCGGAAAGTAAAGGTCGGGTTGAAGCTGTTGTAAAATTCTTCAAGAACAACTTTGCAAAGTACCGTCCATACACTGAGCTGTGGCAATGGGAAGAAGAATTTGAACAGTGGCTATCAAGATGCGGTAACCGGAAGAAGCATTCCATAACAAAGAAAATACCGGCGGAAGTATTTGAAGTAGAACGCGAATACCTCACACCGATATCCTATGAAAATAATAATATACTCGATAAAAATATATTAACACGAGCAGTAAGGAAAGACAACACGGTATTTTATGATGGCAACCGATACAGCGTGCCAATAGGAACATACAACAATCATAAAGAAGTAAAAATTGAGATAAAAGAAGATGAATTATGGATATATGATATATTCCGGGATGTACTATTTGCAAAGCATAAGATAAGCCCGGAAAAAGGGCGGCTGATTCAAAACAACAACCATCTCAGGAATACTGAAGAAAAAGTAAATGAAATGCAGAATAAGCTTCTGGAGAGACTATCCGCCGCTGTCGGCACCAGAGAAAAAGCAAAGATATTCCTAGAGGGCATAAAACGTGAGAAACCAAGATACGCAAGAGATCAATACAAAATAATCGAAAAAGTCATAAGCGATACAGAACAGGAGGTATTATTAAGAGCCCTTGAGTTTTGTACAATAAACAGCCTGTATAGTGCTGTAGATTTTAAGGATGCTGCAGCACACTTCAGGAAAACAGCTATCAATGCAAGCTTAAAAGAAGAATTGAATAATACTCCTCCTCTAATAGGCAGCAAGCTGTTGCACACTGTAAATGTAAGCAGGCGTGATATTGGAGAATATATAAAAAGTCTTGGAGGAGGTAATGTAAAATGTCTGAATTAGCAAAGGTTCAAGAACTGTTGAGATATCTTAATCTTAATGAATCTGCAGCAAAGCTTGAAGATATGTTAAGCAGTGCTGCATTTAAAAACAACACTCCCTTGGAAGTGATAAGGACACTTCTGGAATATGAATCCGAAAGTCGAAGAGAAAAAGGCAGAATTAAAAGGACAAAAGCAGCAGCGTTTCCATATTGGGAGACAATAGAAAGCTTTGATTTTAACCGTAAAGGCTTCAGGGGTATAACAAAGCTGCATATGAAGCAGTTATCGGAACTAACCTGGCTGGAAAGTGCATTCAACATTATGTTCCTGGGACCTCCCGGACTAGGAAAGACGAGATTGTCTATTGGGTTAGGCATAAAGGCGATTGATGCCGGATATAATGTAGCTTTTGTGACTTTAGAGCAATTGATGCAACTTTTAAAAACAGAAGAAATAAGGACAAAATCCAGCCGAAGAGTAAAACAGATAAAGAATAGTGACCTTGTGATACTGGATGAGGTGGGCTTCCTGCCCATCTCAAGACAGGAGGTCAATAAGCTATATGAGTTCATAAACGAACTTTATATGAAAACATCAATAATCCTGACTAGTAACAAGGGTTTTGAGGAATGGAGCGAATTTCTTGGAGATAGCGTAATTACAGCAGCAATTCTAGATAGGCTTGCTCATCAGTGCGAAATATTTACGCTGGAAGGACCAAGCTGGCGCATAGAAAACCGGAAAACTATACTGGATGGTCTTGAAAAATAGGTTCCAAAGTGGTATCCAAAATATGCGCGTTTCTGGTATCTTTGATATTGACGTTTACAGCTCGCATATTATCGCTCCCTTCATACCTTAATTATACTATATTTTATTGATTATTAATAGATAAAATACTTGCTTGTCTTTGGAATATGAAAAATATTAAAATTATGGTATAATGAGGAAATAACCGTGGGAGCTTCGTATAACAAAGCCCTCACGCTGCGGCACGTCGGGTCAGGATAAGAGGAATGCGTGCCTTGGGTTGCCGGATGAATTTGCTCTGGAGGAGGGGCAGGGCAACCACACCCCTTCACCGGGAGCGAAGCTCCGCCAGGAGGTGGGGCTTTGCGGGTCCGGTTCAGTGGTGTCGTGAGTGCGAACCCGTTAGGCGAAATAATCACAATCTCATGGGTCAGATTATCATAAATTACTTCTAAGTTATTAAATTACAGGAGGCTTGAAATGAAGATATATATTAGTGCTGATATTGAAGGTATTTCGGGTATTGTAAATTGGGATGAAGCAACAAGATGGAAACCAGATTATCCAACATTTAGCGATGAGATGATAAAAGAAGTTCAAGCTGCATGTGAGGGTGCTAATCGTGCTGGTGCTAAAGAAATTTGGATAAAGGATGCTCATGAGGGAGGGAGAAACCTGAGTTTTTTAGGACTTCCGATCAATACAAAACTAATACGTTCTTTTAGTGGACATCCATTTTGCATGATGCAAGAGTTAGATAATACTTTTGATGCTGCATTAATGATTGGATATCATTCATATGCTGGATCAGATAGAAATCCATTGGCGCACACCCTAGAACCAGATTTGTTATATATAAGAATTAATGATGAGTTAGCAAGTGAATTCCTTATTAATGTTTATACTGCGTCTTATGTAGGTGTACCTGTTGTTTTCGTATCTGGAGATGCAGCACTCTGTGAACATGTAAGACAAATTAACAAAAACATAAACACAGTTGAATTGAACAAAGGAATTGGAAACTCAATAATTAGTATTCATCCCCAGTTGGCATTTAATAGTATAAAGGAAGAGGTTGAAGCTAGCCTAAAAGGAGAACTGAATAAATGCAGAATTCCATTACCTGAATGGTTCAAAGTTGAACTATCATTTGCTAATCATACTAAAGCTTACAAAGCTTCGTTTTATCCAAATATGAGAAAAATATCTGCTACGAATGTATTGTTTGAGACAGAGGATTATTTCGAGGTTTTAAGAATGCTGACCTTCGTAGTCTAGAATTTTCAAGGTCATTTGTGATTACTCCGCCTAAACCAGCTAATCACAGTCAAGTGATTTAGCAAAATAAATTTATCCTGATGAAAGTGGCAATAGCAAAGCTAACCTATTCTAAAATAGGCATAGAAACAACATTATCAAGCTATAGCTACTTGGCTCTAAATTCAGTTT
>JAKPKE010000088.1 GCA_029553855.1 Bacillota bacterium
AGGTTGAATTTGCACCGGGGTAAGCAAAGAAACAGTATTCCAGTCAATCATAATAAGATCGTTTGTCTGTAGCGGTTGATCTACTAAAAGAACGGAAGGACCGATATTATTATCGTCTCCACTCCAGATGCGTATTCTGTAATTGGAACTGGCTTCACAGGGAGTAAATTTAACCTGGGTGATATATTTTCCGGTTTGAGAAAGCAAATCGGAAGAAGCAAATTTACAGGTAACATCCCAAACTCTCGGGCTATCAATATAACCAATACTATTATATGAATATCCTGAGTCCCAATAAAGCCAATTGGGCTCATCCAGATTCCAGTTCAATTGAACATTTTTCCAGTTTTCAATAGTGGCAGTAAGGTTAACAGGTTTAACTATCTGTTCTTGGGTAATAAAATACCAATTTGGCACATTTTCGGCATAAATACGGGTATTTTCTTCTCCAAAAGTGTAAGGAGTAACATTCCAGTAATATTCTGTTTCATAATCTAAAGGATTAGTAATTTGATAGGAAGTAACATTTCCCACATCTTCATCCACCACATGGGTTCCTGATAAAGCCCAAACTTCCAATAAATAGCCATCGG
Organism: Bacillota bacterium; assembly: GCA_029553855.1. GTDB lineage: Bacteria > Bacillota > Clostridia > Lutisporales > Lutisporaceae > BRH-c25. The sequence continues at coordinate 594 of JAKPKE010000088.1, forward strand.
GCAAAGGATAGTTATGGTGAGCATCAGGAGACCATTGTATAAGAGGTAAGATATCCATTTCGGTAGAGCCATTTAAAGGAAAAACACAATTCGCCGGTAAAGGAGGAAAATACACATAAAAAGAAACCGGCTCAGAAAGCGAAGATTCACCACCCTCATAAACAACGCTCACCTGATAAGTATATTGTTCACCGTGATAGACATCAGTATCTATAAAAAAGCTATCGGTAACAGCAGTATAAAGCTCTCCGTTTTTATAGACATTAAATCCCGTATAAGAAGAAACATAAGGAGGGCTCCACTGTAAAATAACAGAGTAATTTTCTATTTGATAACTTAAATGATAAATGGGAGGACAAGGATACATCCATTGCAGATAAGGATAGCCCGCATTAACAAAATATTCAGTATCGGGTTGCCAAATAGCGGTTAAATTCCAATTCTCATAAGTGTTAGCAGCATACGGATAAGTCATTTCGTCCGTAGTTCTGCCAATTCCACCTGCAGAAATTATTTGTCCGCTGCTTTCTAAATTCCAATAGCTGGAAAGGGTCTGGCTGACAACATTTCTGCCAATAAGACCACCGGTATTACTATTGCCGGTAACTACTCCGATAGAATAACAATAAGCGACCAAACTTTGGGTGTCATTAACTCCAAGTAAACCACCTGCACCCCAATTGCCCTGGACAGCAGATGCAGAAAAGCTTTGGCTGATAGTAGAATTTCCCTGCATTCCCACCAGACCACCTGTAGCATTATTACCGATAACAGTTCCTTTACTGTATGAGGTATAAATTTCACTTGCGCCTTTACTGTAGCCACAAAGTCCGCCTGTTGAAAATTGACCGTTGACAACACAATTGACAGAGCATTTTTCCAGATGGCAGGAAAGTTCCAGAGCACCAACTAAACCACCGGTTACAGAAACACCTGTAATTGTTCCATCACAGCTGCAACTTTGAATAAAGCCGCCATTTACAGAGCCGACAAGAGAACCGGTATAGTCCTTTCCGCTGATGTTTACATTATTAAGGGCAATATTTTTCAGCACAGCAGAATTAGTATAGCCAAATAGACCCAGATTTTTTCCTTCCGGTTGATTAATATATAAGCCGTAAATATGAAAACTGTTTCCATCATAGGAACCGGTAAAAGGAGCGGATTGATTGCCAATAGGTAACCAGCCCTGTCCTGAATTATAGGGTTCAACATTCAGAAAAATATCACCTGTTTGCAAAAAGTAGGCATCGGCATAATCACGCACATTGTATAAATGTTGTGCAGTTGCTACTAAATAAGGTGATGCCTCAGAACCTGTTCCTCCGCCAAATTGAGCCAAACAAGGGCTAATGGAAAAACAGAGGAAAAATAAAATAAGTCCTGAATGTAGGGTTTTAAGTTTTTGGGATTTCATTGTTTCCTCCAATGAAGTTATTATTTTTTTGTCTATAGTTAAAGTTCATCGCTTTTTTGCCTGCAGTAAGTTATCCGGTTAGGGTTTTTCATCTTCTTAGAATAGCTTAAGTGTATCTGGATGTCTTTCAT